>CANCGR010000090.1 GCA_947377625.1 Gammaproteobacteria bacterium
GCTACCTATGCCGTATCGCTGCGAGTCAAAGTTCGCCTGATTATTTATGAAAAAGAATCCACTGCCAAAGTAATCAAAGATATCAAAGAGCAAGAAGTGTACATGGGCGAGATTCCGCTCATGACTGACAGCGGTACGTTCGTGATCAACGGTACCGAGCGTGTAGTTGTTTCACAATTGCATCGTTCACCTGGTGTGTTCTTTGATCATGACAAAGGTAAAACCCATAGTTCAGGAAAACTGCTTTATTCAGCCAGGATCATTCCTTACCGCGGCTCATGGCTTGACGTGGAATTTGATCCGAAAGATATGGTCTATGTGCGAATTGATCGTCGTCGCAAACTTCCCGCGACTGTCTTGTTGCGTGCGCTCAGCTATAGCACCCAGGAAATTCTGGAGATGTTTTATGACAACAACAGTTACTCCATAGACAAGTTGGGCACAATCTCTGTTGAGCTGGTTCCTGCTCGTTTGCGTGGCCAAGTGCTGAACTTCAGCATCAAGAGTGGCGATACTGAAATAGTAAAGTCTGGTGTTCGTATTACCAATCGCCACATCCGCGATATGGAAAAAGCCAAGCTCGTGAAGCTTGAGGTGCCCGGTGAGTTCGTAATTGGCAATGCACTGGCAACGGATATCGTTGACAAGGAAACAGGCGAAATAAAGTTCGGCTGCAATGCCGAAGTAACGCAGGAAATGTTGACTGCATTCGCCAAAATGGGGCTGAAAGAATTCAAAACCATTTACACCAATGACCTGGACTGCGGTCCGTTCATCTCCGATACCTTGAGAATAGACTCCACTCAAACCCGTATGGACGCTTTGGTTGAAATCTATCGCATGATGCGCCCCGGCGAACCGCCTACGAAAGAATCTGCAGAAAATCTTTTCGGCAACTTGTTCTTCTCGCTTGAGCGCTATGATCTTTCCAGTGTTGGTCGTATGAAATTCAATCGCCGACTTGGCCGTGAAAGCTCAACAGGCGACGGTGTGTTGAGCCGTGATGATATCGTGGATGTGATCAAGACTCTGGTCGACATTCGTAACGGTTATGGCGTGGTTGATGATATTGACCATTTGGGTAACCGTCGTATCCGTAGTGTAGGCGAGATGGCTGAAAATCAATTCCGTGTAGGGTTGGTGCGAGTAGAAAGAGCAGTAAAAGAAAGGCTGTCCATGGCCGACAGTGAAGGTTTGATGCCGCAAGACATGATCAATGCCAAGCCGGTTGCTGCTGCAATTAAAGAATTCTTTGGTTCGTCGCAGCTGTCGCAATTCATGGATCAAAACAATCCATTGTCAGAAGTGACGCACAAGCGTCGTATTTCTGCTTTGGGACCTGGTGGTCTGACTCGCGAACGCGCTGGCTTTGAGGTGCGTGACGTTCATCCGACTCATTATGGTCGCGTATGCCCAATTGAAACGCCTGAAGGTCCGAATATCGGGTTGATCAACTCGCTCGCAACTTATGCCCGTACAAACGAATACGGCTTCATCGAAAGTCCAGTTCGCAAGGTGGTTGACAGTCTCGTTACTGACGAGGTTCTGTACCTGTCCGCAATTGAGGAAAGCGGCTACGTTATTGCCCAGGCTTCTTCGCCGGTCGATTCCAAAGGGAAGCTGACCCAAGACTTGATCGAAGTTCGCCACATGAATGAATTCACCATGATGCCGCGCGAACAGGTGCAGTTCATGGATGTCTCGCCCCAGCAGGTTGTGTCAGTTGCTGCCTCGCTGATTCCGTTCCTTGAACATGACGATGCTAACCGCGCTTTGATGGGATCCAACATGCAAAGGCAGGCTGTTCCAACCTTGATTGCGGAAAAGCCGTTGGTTGGTACTGGCATGGAGCGTAGTGTTGCGCAGGATTCGGGAGTTTGCGTTGTAGCCCGCCGTGGTGGTGTTGTTGATTATGTTGATGCCAGCCGAATCATCGTGCGCGTCAATGATGAAGAAACTGCCGCTGGCGAAGCCGGCGTCGATATCTACAATTTGATCAAATACACCCGTTCGAACCAGAACACCTGCATCAATCAGCGTCCGCTGGTGAAGATGGGGGATGTTATTTCCCGGAAAGATATTCTGGCAGATGGCCCATCAATCGATTTGGGTGAGTTGGCGCTTGGGCAAAACATGCGAATCGCGTTCATGCCTTGGAACGGTTACAACTTCGAAGATTCGATTCTCATATCGGAACGTGTAGTAAAAGAAGATCGCTTTACCTCTATTCATATCCAGGAACTTACCTGTATTGCCCGCGATACCAAGCTGGGTGCGGAAGAAATTACCGCAGATATTCCGAACGTTGGCGAGAGCGCGCTTGCAAGACTGGATGAATCAGGAATTGTGCACATCGGGGCAGAAGTAGACGCAGGCGATATTCTTGTAGGCAAGGTGACACCGAAAGGTGAAACCCAGTTAACACCAGAAGAAAAACTGCTGCGCGCCATTTTCGGAGAAAAGGCCTCCGATGTGAAAGACACCTCACTGCGAGTTCCAAGCAGTGCAAAAGGAACTGTAATAGATGTTCAGGTTTTCACCCGCGATGGCTTGGAAAAGGATCAGCGCGCACTGGAAATTGAAGCCATGCAATTGGCGAAAGTTCGCAAGGATATAGAAGACGAATATCGAATCGTTGAAACAGCGACCTTTGAGCGTTTGCAAAAAGCTTTGCTGGGACAGCCTGTTGCCGGCGGCCCCAAACTCAAGAAAGGCGATCTGCTTACTGAAGAATACCTGGATACGCTGAAGCATGAAGAGTGGTTCAAACTGCGTCTGATCGACGACAAGTTAAGCGAACAGCTGGAAAAAGCTGGTGCGCAGCTGACTGAAAGGAAAGCTTTGCTGGATGAATATTTTGCTGACAAGAAGCGCAAAATTACCCAAGGCGACAATCTTGCTCCGGGCGTGCTGAAAATAGTGAAAGTGTATCTGGCCATCAAACGTCGCATTCAGCCGGGTGACAAAATGGCCGGCCGTCACGGTAACAAGGGTGTTATCTCGGTAATCATGCCGGTTGAAGACATGCCTTACGACGATAAAGGCAACCCTGTTGATATCGTGTTGAACCCGCTCGGCGTGCCTTCGCGCATGAACGTAGGGCAGATTCTGGAAACTCACTTGGGCGCAGCTGCAGTTGGGCTTGGTGAAAAAATCAACACCATGCTTAAAGAGTACCAGACTGAAAAATCCAGGGTCACGGATCTTCGCAAATTCCTGGATAAAATTTATAACGGTATCGGTAATGCCAAACGTAAAGAACCCTTGGATAAGTTGACTGATAACGAAATCATCGAATTGGCCAAGAACCTTCGCAATGGCGTGCCTATGGGTACCAACGTGTTCGATGGTGCTTCAGAAACAGAAATCAAGGAAATGCTGAAATTGGGTGGTCTCAGTGAAGACGGACAAATGTCCCTTTACGACGGCAGAACTGGTCAGGAGTTTGATCGCAAGGTGACTGTGGGTGTGATGTACATGCTCAAACTGAACCACTTGGTTGACGACAAGATGCATGCGCGCTCCACCGGTTCGTACTCCCTTGTTACCCAACAGCCACTGGGCGGCAAAGCCCAATTCGGCGGTCAGCGTTTCGGTGAGATGGAAGTGTGGGCACTGGAAGCTTACGGTGCAGCCTATACCTTGCAGGAAATGCTCACTGTCAAATCTGATGACGTTAATGGGCGTACCAAGATGTACAAAAATATTGTGGACGGCGATGACAGGATGGAAGCCTACATGCCGGAGTCCTTCAACGTATTGTTGAAAGAGATCCGGTCACTCGCGATAGATATGGAACTGGATGTTGATAACTGATCGATGATCAGTAACGGAACGTAAGGATCCAACCAACTTTCCTCAACATTTGAATATTAGAAATTTGCAAAGGCGGAACCGACAATGAAAGATTTGATAGCCTTCCACAAAGCGCAAAAGCAGTCTGACGACTTCGACTCCATTCGTATTGGTCTTGCTTCGCCGCAATTGATCCGCTCTTGGTCGTTTGGTGAAGTGAAGAAGCCTGAAACCATCAACTACAGGACCTTCAAGCCTGAACGTGATGGTTTGTTCTGTGCGAAAATTTTTGGACCAGTGAAAGACTATGAATGCTTGTGCGGCAAGTACAAACGACTCAAGCATCGTGGTGTGATTTGTGAGAAGTGTGGCGTAGAAGTAGCGCTTACCAAAGAACGTCGTGTGCGCATGGGGCACATCGAACTGGCCAGCCCGGTTGCACACATCTGGTTCCTGAAGTCGCTGCCGTCCCGCATAGGTCTGATCCTTGATATGACGCTGCGTGACATCGAGCGCATCCTCTATTTTGAATCATTTGTGGTAACAGATCCGGGCATGACTACGCTGGAGCGTGGGCAGTTGCTTAATGACGAAGAGTATTACGCGGCGCTTGAACAGATTGGCGATGAATTCCAGGCCAAGATGGGGGCTGAAGCTGTTCAGGATCTGATGCATGACATGGACATCGATACCGAAGCTGCGTCCTTGCGTGAAGAAATTCCCAACACCAACTCGGAAACCAAGCTGAAAAAATTGTCCAAGCGCCTCAAGTTGCTGGACGGTTTCATCAGCTCTGGCAACAAACCGGAGTGGATGATTCTGACCGTGTTGCCGGTATTGCCGCCAGATTTACGCCCGTTGGTTCCACTTGATGGCGGTCGTTTTGCAACTTCCGATTTGAATGATCTTTACCGTCGAGTTATCAACCGTAACAATCGTCTCAAACGTCTGCTGGATTTGAGCGCGCCTGACATCATCGTTCGCAACGAAAAACGTATGTTGCAGGAAGCCGTCGATGCGTTGCTGGATAACGGCCGTCGTGGTCGTGCGATTACCGGCTCCAACAAGCGCCCGTTGAAATCCCTTGCCGATATGATCAAGGGTAAGCAAGGTCGCTTCCGTCAGAACTTGCTTGGCAAGCGCGTTGATTACTCGGGTCGTTCCGTAATTGTTGTGGGTCCGACCTTGCGTTTGCATCAAGCTGGTCTGCCTAAGAAGATGGCGCTGGAGCTGTTTAAGCCCTTTATCCTCGGGCGTCTGATTCTGCGCGGTATTGCTACCACCATCAAAGCTGCCAAGAAAATGGTGGAGAAGGAAACGGCAGAAGTCTGGGATATTCTGGCTGACGTAATTCGCGAACATCCAATCTTGTTGAACCGTGCCCCTACCTTGCATCGTCTGGGTATCCAGGCGTTCGAGCCCGTGCTGATTGAAGGTAAAGCCATTCAATTGCACCCGTTGGTTTGTGCTGCGTACAACGCTGACTTTGACGGCGACCAGATGGCAGTACATGTACCGTTGACGTTGGAAGCCCAGCTCGAAGCGCGTACGCTGATGATGTCCACCAACAACATCCTTTCACCTGCTTCAGGTGAGCCAATTATTGTGCCTTCGCAAGACGTTGTTCTGGGTCTGTATTACATGACTCGCGAACGTATCAACGCCAAGGGCGAAGGAATGGTTTTTGCGAACATCAATGAAGTGATGCGCGCATTCCTTTCTGGCCATGTACACCTTCAAGCGAAAGTAAAAGTCCGGTTAACTGAAGTTCTGCAGGATGAAAGCGGTACCAGGACGCCAAACCAGATAGTTGTTGATACTACAGTTGGCCGTGTAATCCTGTTCACGATCGTGCCTCAAGGTCTGCCTTTCTCCCTGGTTGATCACAAGATGACCAAGAAGCAAATCTCCAACATCATCAACGTTTGCTATCGCAACGTGGGGCTGAAAGAGACTGTGATTTTTGCAGATCAGCTGATGTACATGGGATATCGCTATTCCACTTACTCTGGCTCATCGATTGGGGTGAACGATTTCGTAATCCCGCTCGAGAAAGCCAAGCTGATCGCTCAGGCTGAAGCCGAAGTTGCCGAAATTGAAGCGCAATACGGCGCAGGTCAGGTGACCCAAGGCGAAAAATACAACAAGGTTATTGATATCTGGTCGCGTGCCAACAACCTTGTGGCCAAGTCCATGATGGATGGTTTGTCGAAAGAATCGGTGATCGACAAGTCTGGCAAGGAAGTTCAGCAGGAATCGTTCAATTCGGTTTATATCTATTCCGACTCCGGTGCCAGGGGTTCTGCTGCCCAGATCCGCCAGTTGGCCGGTATGCGTGGTTTGATGGCCAAGCCGGATGGCTCGATCATTGAAACGCCTATTACTGCCAACTTCCGTGAAGGCTTGAGCGTATTGCAGTATTTCATCTCGACTCACGGTGCACGTAAAGGTCTGGCTGATACTGCATTGAAGACCGCCAACTCCGGTTACCTGACGCGTCGTCTGGTAGATATTTCGCAGGATCTTGTGATCAAGGAATTTGATTGTGGCACAGAAGAAGGTCTGACCTTGGCGCCAATCATCCAGGGCGGCGATATCATTGCCGCATTGGGCGAACGTGTCCTCGGCCGTGTTATTGCACGCGATGTTGTCAATGCTGACAACGAAACCTTGATTGAAGCCGGCACGTTGATTGACGAGAAGCTGGTTGAAAAACTTGAGACCAACGGTATCGACGAAGTACTGGTGCGGTCGCCGATCACTTGTGCTGCCGAAGCCGGTATTTGTCGTCTTTGCTACGGTCGTGATCTTGCGCGTGGACATCTGGCTAACATTGGTGAAGCAGTGGGTGTTGTTGCCGCGCAATCAATCGGTGAGCCGGGTACCCAGCTGACCATGCGTACGTTCCATATCGGTGGTGCTGCCTCACGAGCAACGGCCAATGACAGCGTGCAGGTCAAAACTGAAGGTACGATCCATCTGCGCAACATGAAGACCGTTCAGCGCACAAACGGGAATCTCGTTGTTGTATCGCGTTCCGGCGAGCTGGTTGTGAACGATGTGCATGGTCGTGAAAAAGAACGTTACAAACTGCCCTATGGTGCAATCATCAACGGTTCAGACAAGGCTAAAGTAAAAGTAGGCCAAGTCGTAGCCAATTGGGATCCACATACCCATCCAATCGTTGCTGAAGTTGCTGGTACAGCGGCATTTGAAGCGATGGACGAAGGCTTGAGCGTTAAGCATCAAACTGACGATGTGACTGGCTTGTCCAGCATTCTGGTGTTGGATGTTTCCGAGCGCCCTTCTGCAGGTAAGGAATTGCGTCCGGCGGTAACTCTGCTGGATGGCAAAGGCAAATACATGACCTTGCCTGGTTCAAATGCGCCAGCTCATTACTTCTTGCCCGCAAAAGCCATTGTTGCAGTTATTGACAGCGGCAAAGTGGAAATCGGCGATGTAATCGCCCGTATTCCTCAGGAAGGCTCCAAGGTTCGTGACATTACCGGTGGTCTGCCGCGCGTTGCCGATTTGTTCGAGGCTCGCAAACCGAAAGAGCCTGCAATTCTTGCAGAGATTTCCGGGACTATCAGCTTTGGCAAGGAAACCAAAGGCAAGCGTCGCCTGATCATCACCCCTGCTGATGGCGTCAATCCACTGGATGGCAGTGCCCACTATGAAGTGCTGATTCCGAAATGGCGTCAGATGACGGTGTTTGAAGGTGAGTTTATTGAAAAGGGTGAAGTTGTCTCAGACGGTCCGCCGAGCCCACACGATATCCTGCGTTTGAAAGGCGTTGAATCATTGGCGCGCTATATTGTGAACGAGGTGCAGGACGTTTACAGATTGCAGGGTGTGCGTATCAACGACAAACATATCGAAGTGATTGTGCGTCAGATGTTGCGCAAAGCTGAAATCCTCGAAATGGGTGATTCCGGTTTCATCAAAGGTGAGCAGGTTGAATTCATCCGTGTGGTGATGGAAAACAAAAAACTGCGAGCAGCGAGTAAGGAGGAAATCAAATTTGACAGAGTCCTGCTGGGTATTACCAAAGCTTCTCTTGCTACTGAGTCGTTCATCTCGGCGGCTTCCTTCCAGGAAACTACCAGGGTGCTTACTGAAGCTGCGGTTACCGGTAAACGCGATTATCTGATGGGTCTGAAAGAGAACGTGGTAGTAGGTCGTTTGATCCCTGCAGGTACTGGCTTGTCCTATCACGAGAACCGCCGCAAACAGTCTGAAAACCGTCGTAATCAGGAAATGGCATCCGCTCGTGAAGTTGAAGCAGCATTGAGTGAAGCCTTGAGTGCGGAAATGGATTTTGAATCCGGGGGCGCGGCCGGCGAGTAAAGCCTTAAGAGTCCAAGGGGGCGAAATCAGTGCCATGATCACCATTGGTGATTGACGGTAATCGATTAGCTCCCTAAAATGCGCGACCCTTCGGC
>CANCGR010000091.1 GCA_947377625.1 Gammaproteobacteria bacterium
AGTTGTTTGAGGTCTTGCAGCACAATGCCACGGTTGTGCCAGGCGTCTGCATAGTCCGGCCTGATTGCAATGGCGCGATCATAACAATGCATGGCGGCTTCAAACTGTTTCAGCCGGTACAGCGCAACGCCGCGGTTGTAGTGCGCTTCCGGGTAGTGCGGCCTGATGCTGATGGATTGATCGAGTCGTACCAGTGCGTCGTCAAAACGACCGAGATCCAGCAGCAAGCTGCCGAGGTTGTTCAGCACCGAGGCATTGTGTGGATTGATCGCCACCGCACGAGTCAGCAGGTCGGCCGCTTGCTCCGGGCGTTGTGTTTGCGCAGCAATGACACCCAGCAGGTTGAGCGCGTCGAAGTAATCCGGCTCTGCCTGCAATACATATTGGCACAGTCGTTCTGCTTCGGCCCATGCGCGTGCGTTATAAGCAGCGAGCGCCTGTCGAATGGCATTGGGTAAAGTAGTGGGTGGCATCAGGGGCTATCCGGGTAGCGGCAACGCGATCAAAAGCCAAAGAGCGCAAGAGCGGCGGGATCGGGTTTGCCTTTGAACGCAACGGCCTTGATCTCCAGGTCACGCGCCATGCTGTACGAAATAGAGAAACCGGCGCTGCTCAGCGCCTTGGCAAGCGACTTGCGAGTAAAGCCGGTTTTGTGTGCGTAAAAATCCTGCCCGCTTTGCTCAATTTCCTTGCCGAAGCCGTACAACACATCAAGCACGCTTATTGGCCCGGCGAGCGATGTGTAAAGCACATCTTCGATATCGCAGTCGCGTTCAACCACAGTTTTCATGACCGCGCCAATATCAGGCACGCGAATCTGCGCAAAACCGCCGTCTTTGAGAACATGCAAAATGCCAGCGAGCACCTTTGGCACATCATGCCGGAAGTAATGCTCCAGATTGTGTGAGCAATAAACGGCATCAAACTCGCCAGCGGCCAACGTCGACAAATTGCGCGCATCACAGACAAGGTCAGGTTTGCGTGTGGGGTCGATATCGAGCAACACGTGCTCGAAGCCGGCATACTCTGGTGGCAATGGCGTGCTCTTGTCGTTGCCGCCTACGTTCAATACTTTTTTCAATAGGGTCACTCCAAACTCATTCCAAACTATCAACAGGCATCAACACGGATCAACATGAATGTGATCCGGCTTCAAGCCAGCGTGATAGCGTTCATACATTTGCGTGAATGCATTTTCAATAGTTCTGGTAAAGGCCATTGTATTGAACAAAGGCGTGGTTAACCTGTTTGCCGCCAGCTTGGCTTTGATATTTTTGAGTGTGGCGGGGTGCGTGGCCAGCGCAATGGCCAAGGCTTCGTAATCTGCTTGTGTGTGGGTGATCAACTCCGGCAAATCAATCGCGGTCAAGACACTGGCGGCAACCCGGCTGGCAAAGGTTTCTCCTGCCAAGGTCAACAGCGGCAGTCCTGCCCACAGCGCGTCGCTGGCGGTTGTGCCTGCGTTGTAAGGAAAGGTGTCCAGAAACAAATCAGCAATCCGGTAGCGTGCCAAATAATCCCTGGCTTGCAAATGTTCGCCAAAAATCAAGCGGCTTGGGTCTACTCCTCGGGCTTGTGCTTGTTTCTTCAGGTTCAGCTGCGCGGTCGGGTAGTCCAGGTAAAGCAACAAAACGCTGTTTTCAACCGCCTGCAGAATGCGCATCCAGCCATCAAAGACAGTCGGGATGATTTTGTAGTTATTGTTGAAACAGCAAAAAACAAAGCTGTCGTCAGGCAAGCCCAGTTCTTGTTTGGTAAATATTCTGTCAGAGATGAGGCGTGTTGAATCGTTGGCCTGAAAACTTGGCAAGTACACAATTTTTTCGGAATAGTGTTGCTGCGCTGCTGCAGGAACAATCACCTTGTCGGCGATTAAATAATCAAAATAATCTGCGCCCATGGTGCCCAGATAGCCGAGGTAGCAAACCTGGATCGGGGCCGCCCGGCGAGCGAAGATGCCAACGCGGGCGCCAGCCGTGGCGCCGCTCAAATCAACCGCTATATCAATGTTCATTGCCCGGGCCAGTAGTGCAACTTCCTCATCTGATTGCTTGCGAATATCAATGAACTCATCGAACGCCGCTTCCAGTCTTTTACGCAGCAGGTGTTCAGAGGGCGGGCCAAAGGAAAATGCGATTAGTTCAAACTGGTCCCTGTTGTGAAGTTCAATGGATCCTGCCAGCAGGATTGAGACGGGGTGAAAGCGGAAGTCTGCAGAAAAATAGCCAACACGGATCTTGTCCGATTTTTTCTTGCTGGGTGCCTCTTCCAAACTGCGATTGGTCGGGTATTGGTCGTTTATCCACAGCTGGGCAACCTTGCGCTGCAGCGCGGGTGATTCAACCAGCGACAGCACCGGAAAGCCGACACAGACTTTTTCATTGCTGGCAATTCCTGCCAGCAATGCCGCCAGGTTTTCGTTGAAACCAGTCCAGTCGCACAGCTTCATTCTCAGGTGGAAAAGCATGCCAGGCAAATATTCAAAATCCGGTTTCAGCGCAACCGCGTGCTCGTAGCTGACAATGGCCAACTCGATTTGCTGAAGATCCATCTGCGCATTGCCACGGTTGAGCCAGGCGTGCGCATGATTGGGTTGCACTGCGATGGCGCGGTCGTAACTTTCAATGGCCGCCTCCAACTGCACAAGTTCCCTGAGTACCAAACCACGGTTGAAGTAAGCGTCGACATAGTCGGGTTTTATCCTGATCGCGCAATCATAACTTGCAACGGCGGCGTCGAAGAGCCCGAGTTTTTGCAATACATTGCCGCGACAAAAATGGGCGACAGCAAAATGCGGATTGATCCTGATTGCACAATCATAACTGTCGAGTGCAGCTTGCAAGCGATCAAGTTTTTGCAGGGCATCGCCACGGTTGAAATGAGCGTCGGCATAATCCGGCTGAATGGCAATGGCAGCGTCATAGCTGGCAACGGCTGCTTCGTATTTTTTTAGTTCTTTCAGGGCGGTGGCGCGGTTGCATATAAAGGCGGCGTTGCCGGGCATTATTGCAATGGCGCGGTCAATCAGCTCAAGTGCCGGCTGCGGATTGTTTGTTTGAATATAAATGACGCCCAACAAATGCAAAGCGTCAGCGTGGTTTTTATCGGTCGTCAATATGTCTTCATACATGGCCCTGGCTTGAGCCAGTTGCCCTTTCTGATGAAGCAAAACTGCTTCTTTTAATCTGGTTTGCAATTGCGATATCAAAGCCGGCCCCGCCTGTCTGAAGGCGGAATAGTGACATCACTTGATATAAAACCCCAAGATCGAATTCCTTGGCCTTACGTTATTTGCCGTATATCTCATCGTTGTATTGCGTGGGTACTCTCCGATCAACGTCCGCAAAACGGACGTTTTCTGACATCCGGTCCCGATTCCCTCACCCCAACCTAGCTGAGGTATGCAATGCAATCGTCACGCCCTGATAGTTGTCCTCGCCTTATCCAAAAAGCCGTGCGGCTTGCAGTAGCCGCAAATGCCATCGCTGCCATCGCAACCTCCTATGTCCACGCTGCGGAAGCGGGAAAACTTGAGGAGGTCGTCGTCACCGGCTCGCGCATCGCGGTGCCAAACCAGACCAGCACCAGTCCGATCGTTACCGTCACCGCAGAAGACATGAAGTTTGGCGGCCGTCTGGATATCACTGACATGTTGAATCAGATGCCGCAGATCAACAGCAATTCGCTCGGGCAGGATCTGGGCAACAAAACCAGCGGACTGACGTCAGCAGGCGGTGTCGCCACCGCCGATTTGCGCGGCCTCGGCCCCAACCGTACGCTGGTGCTGGTAAATGGCAGGCGCCTGGGCACGGGCTCACCGCAGACAGTGATCCAGTCGCCGGCGCCGGACATTGACCAGGTGCCGGCTTCATTGCTCGAACGGGTGGACGTGGTCACCGGCGGTGCCTCGGCTGCCTATGGTTCCGACGCCATCGCGGGTGTAGTCAACTTTATCACCCGCAAAAACTTCGAAGGGCTTGAACTCGACGGCCAATTTGGTGGCAACTGGCATGACAACAGCAACGCTATGGCGCAACAGCTGTTATCCAGTGGTGGCTTCAAGGGACCCAGCGGCAACACCTGGGATGGCGACCGCCTCAACTTTACCCTCACGGCCGGTGCCAATATTCTCGACGGTCGCGGCAATGTGACGGCCTTCTTCGGCTACCAGGAGATGGACCCCGTCACCAGTGACAAGCGGGATTTCGGTTCCTGTCAGATGTTCTACAAAGCTGCCCTTGACAGCCTCAGGTGCGGCGGATCGTCCAACGCCAACTTCTTCTATCCGAACAACGCGGCTGCCAACACCGACGACGATGTTTTTTCCGTGAAGGGCAACCAGTTTGTTTCGCGCGGTTCGACCGTTACCACGCCACCGTCTGTTTTCAATTCCCAGGCCTTCATTTACATGCAGCGGCAGGACACACGCTACAACGGCGGCTTCCTGGCCCATGTGGATGTGAACGATTATGTAAAACCCTATGCCGAGTTCATGTTCATGGATGACCGCACGCATCAGGAAGTGGCACCCACGGCGCTGTTCAGGGGTGCGAACCCGCTCTCTGATGACGGCAATTATCTGGTGAATTGCAGCAACCCGTTGCTCAGTGCCCAACAAGCAGCCCTTATGTGCACGCCGGCCGAGATTGCAGCTGACAAGCTGAAGCCGGGCTCAGTAAGTGCAGATGTGGAAATCGGTCGTCGTAATATCGAAGGTGGTCCGCGCAACTACGAATATGAGCACACCAACTACCGCATGGTGCTGGGCACCAAGGGTGACATCGCGCAAGGGTGGAGCTACGACACCTATGGCCAGTACTACTACACCAATTTCTCCAGCCTTAATGGGCACGATTTCGGATTCGACAAAATTGCGAATGGTTTGCAAGTAACAAAAGATGCCGGCGGAAACCCTGTTTGTATTTCCGGTGCAGCGTGCGTGCCGTACAACATATTCCAGGATGGTGGCGTGACTCCGAAAGCGCTCGCCTACCTGGGTACACTGGGAACAGCGACCGGCAATACCTCACTGAAAACGCTGCATGCGGAAGTCACTGGCCAGTTGGGTACCTACGGTTTGCAATTGCCAGGCGCCAAAGAGGGCGTTGCCGTCAACGTCGGTTACGAATATCGCCAGGAGCATGTGACCTACATACCCGATGCCGCTTACGAAAGCGGACTGATCGTAGGCACCGGTGGTGCGTACCCGGCCATCGACAACAGCCTGTCGGTGAAGGAAGTCTTCAGTGAACTGCGCGTGCCGCTGGTGCAGGACAAGCCGGGCATCTATGACCTGGTGGCAGACACCGGCTATCGTCATTCCAAATACGAAGTGTCGGGTGGCATCGACACCTACAAGCTTGAGCTGCAGTACGCGCCGGTTGCCGACTATCGTTTCCGCGCGGCTTACAATCGTGCCATTCGCGCACCGGCCATCGTCGAACTTTTCAATCCGCAATTGGTCGGCAAGATCCAGTTCGGCGAAGATCCCTGTGCTCCCAGTGAAGCCGATGGCACGCTGGCGGCAACATTTGCACAGTGCGCTCACACGGGTGTTACCAAGGCTCAATACGACAACAAGTCGATTCCGCAAGGCACGGCCGGTCAGCTCACGCAGTTGCAAGGTGGCAACCCTGGCATCAAGCCGGAAAGTGCCGACACCTACACCTTTGGCCTGTCGATGCGTCCGTCGATGCTGCCGGATTTCACTGCCAGCATTGACTACTACCAAATCAGGATGGAGGGCCTGGTCAGTGCGCTGCCAGCGCAGTTGATCATGTCCAATTGCCTGGACACGGGCGATTCCAAGTTCTGCAGCCAGCTCGTGCGTAACCCGGTCAACGGCACGCTCAATGGTGCAAGCGTGGCATCCGGCGGTTACATCATCCAGACCAACGTCAACATCGCGGCCGGCACGCTGGACGGCATCGACCTGCAATCGACCTACAAATACGACATGGGCAAGTACGGCAAACTGCGTGTGATGCTGAACGGTGCTTACATGCTCAAGAACACCACCACGCCTATTCCTGGCGGTGGCACTTATGATTGCGCGGGTCTGTTTGGACCCACTTGCCAGACGGTGAATCCGATCTGGCAGCACAGCCTGCGCACGTCGTGGGATGTGAAACCCGACCTGACGGCAGCGCTGACGTGGCGGTATTACGCGGGTGTGAGTATCGACAACAATGATTCCAACCCGCTGCTGTTCCAGTCAGCGTTGGGTGATACCGCAATCTTCCGTGCCACCATGCCGTCGGTTTCGTATTTCGATCTGGCCGGTAGTTGGGATATGAACAAATATATTCAGCTGCGTGCCGGCATCAACAATCTGTTCGACAAGGATCCACCGATCGCACCTTCCGAAATTATCTCGGGTGGCGCGCCTAACTACTATGAGTTTTACGATGCGCTTGGACGCCAGGTATTTGCGGCGTTTACTGCGAAATTCTGAACAGTGTGAGCGGCAATCCAGAAACACCGCTGAAGTCGCCAAATGGCGCACTTCGCGGTGACTGGTTTGTCGCTGCCTTGGTGCACACCACATAGCGCACCGACCTTACTCCAAAGCCTCTGTTGCGCATGCTGCTGTCGCGCCGTGATTGCGCCAGCATTCGTTTGGCGTCCTTGAAAGGAATAGGGTTGAACCCCTCCTGCATCCTGATTACTCTCACGGCTCTTTCACAAGGAGAACCACAATGAGAACACCGATGCATCGCTTCAAGTACACCAAGCTGACGCGTGATCAGATCGCTCAGAAGCTCAAGGTGGCTGCCAATGGCCCCACCAGCGTGTCGGCCTTTACCAAGGCGCTTGATGGCAAGTCAGTGAAAATCGTCACGCAGGACGGCCCGGTGCTGGAGTACAGTTTTGGCACCAACAAGAAACTGACCTTGAGTGAAAACGGCGGCAAGAAAATTTCCGCGAGTTATGGTGAGCTTACCCTCAGTCAAATGGTGTTCTTCTCGCATCTGATTCCCGGCGAGCAAAAAGGTTACAACGTGTTCATCGACCAGAACACCAATCTGGTCACGGTGTTTGAAGTGTGGATGAGCAGTGGCTTCAAACAGAATGGCGGCGCACCCGGCGGCCCGCCCGCCGAGTTCACACTGGATGATCGCGAAGTGCAGCGCCAGATTTATTTCGGCTATGTCGACAAAGGGCAGGGCATGCCCAAGGAGCTGCACCACTACACCAACCGTGTGGTCGGCAAGGGCCTGCACTGGAAACAGGACAACGGCATCGAAACGCTCGAACAATATGCGTCGGTGGCCAATACCAACTTCGTCGAGCTTACGCGCCACATCGATGACCTGAGTTATGTTTCCACCGCCGATTATGTGCTGGCCGATGACCGCACCTTCATCTACAACCGCACCGAGTGCGAGTTCTCCGGTATTCATACTTGCTTCGTGATGGACCTGTACAACGTGAAGCAAGTGGGCGTGCGGTTCGGCTTCAATGACAAAGACGAGCTTGAATACTATTTATTTCGCGGCGACGGCAAAGTGATCGGCCAATTGGCTTATCTCGAACCCTTTGATGAACACGGCAAGAAACCGACGTTTGCCACCGGCACCACGGCGCCAGCCAAAGGCGCGCGCGGCAGCTACCGCCCGATCAGAACTTTCCCCCACATGAGCGACGAAGAAATGCATGCGGCGGCCGAAAAGAGCACGGTGTCGTTTGGCGTCGGCGAGGGCGCCAACACTGATATTTCCGGCACCGGCAACAACCTGCCTTTCTCCGACATTCTGGTAGGCAAGACCTTTACTCTGCGCTTTGACAACGGCGGCCCGGTGCGTGATTACCGCATCAGCGACAAATTCAAACTGGAATTCCGCGATCAGCGCGACAACGTATGGAAGCAGGCCGATTACCGTGCCTATGAAGGCGACAGCAATCTGGCCTGGTTCAGTCACATCATTCCCGGCAGCAAGCCGCGCGCCAGCGTGCAGGTGGCGGTGGACTTCAGCAACGGGCTTGCCACCAGCATTGAGTCGCACATGGGCACCGCCTATTACGGCAACGAAACCACTTATCGCGCCATCTTCGGCGTGGTGGAAATGGCTGGGCTGGAAGCACCGCTCTACGTGCGCCACACCCACACCGATGAACTGGTGGGCCATGCCTACTCATGGTCTTACTCTGATCAGGTGAC
>CANCGR010000092.1 GCA_947377625.1 Gammaproteobacteria bacterium
TGCTGGCACTGGGTTGTTTCATCGTGGAATTCCAGTTGTTGCTGGGTGAGCGCAACCGTGAATGGAACCGCCAAGCCGGCATCTGGCTGCGCGTGTTACCGGCGTTGACGGCTGCACTGCCACTGTTGGGTCTGGTGGGCACCGTCAACGGCATGCTGGAAACCTTCAGAATCATGGCCAAAGACAGCAGCGTCGATACGCAGACGCTAATGAGTGGCGGCATTGCCGATGCACTCATCACCACCCAGCTGGGGCTGATCATGTCGATTCCTGGGTTGATGATGTGCGGCTATCTGCGCTACTGCCACAAACGCATGGAGATTGTATGAAGCCTTCCCTGCAAGAGCGCCTTGAGCAACACCACGGTCACGGCATTGATATGGTGCCGATGCTGGATTTCGTGTTGAACCTGCTGATCTTCTTCATCATCACCTCGGTGGTGGTAAAACAAACCGGCGTTGAAGTTGAGAAGCCGCAATCGTCCACCTCCCAAAACTTGCCGCAAGAAATTATCGAACTTGGCATCACTGCTGAGGGTCAGGTGATGTATGACCACAGCAACATCGGTGTTGATGGTGTGCGCACAACGGTGGAAGCGTTGATGGCTGCGCAGGAGCGGCCGGTGGTGGTGATCGCCGACCGCAGCGTGCCGACTGAACTGTTGGTGCGCGTGATGGATGAAGCCAAGCTGGCCGGCGCCAAGTCACTCAACATTGCGACGAGCACGGTGAAATGACCGGGCCGCGCAAACGCATTTTTTCGGCAGTGCTCGGCGTGGCCTTGTTGGCGACGATGCTGTTGCTATCGTCCCTTAATACGGTGCCTGCCCGCACTCCCCCAAAAAATACCGTGCTCAAGGATGTGCACATGTATGTGCCACCGCCACCACCGCCCGTGACCCCGCCGCCGCAAAAGCGCAGCAACTCCGCAAGTGGTGAGACTGTGCAGATTGATATGCAGCGCAAATCTGTTGAGCTCGGACGCATGACTCTCGACAACCGCTTGGCATCAGCACATTCAGTGCCGGTAATGGATGGAGTGAATGGGCTCGGTTTGTCCGGCTACGGTGCAGGCGGCATTGGCAACGGGTTAGGGGGCTCTGAAACGCTTGTGAACCTGGAGCAGCTGGATTCGAATCCAATGGTGGTGAATAGCCCGTCCACGACGCCGTTCATAAACTACTTGACCAAGAAAAAAATGAAGCAGTTGCGGGTGGTATTTCGGCTGCGAATTGATGAAAACGGCAAAACCTATGCCATACGGATTATCGAAAGTCCTGCCCCCGAATTGAACGCGGAATTCCTCGAATATGCAAAGCAAGCGACCTTTACACCGCCACGCAGCAACGGCCGAATGGTCAGAATCGAACATCGTTGGCCGGTTATGTTCACACAAAAAACAGGAAGCCCATGAAAGCGCCAATCCCGCTACTTTTCATCGCGCTGGTTTTTGCAAATTCAGCCATCGCAGCTGAGCTCACACTGGAGCTCCCCAAAACCACTTGGGTATTGCAGCAAGGCTCCCCACCTTTGCAGCAACGCGAAGGCCAGGTACTGCCCGCTGAAAATGAAACGGTTCAGAAGATGTTGCCCTTGCTCAACGAGCGCAAACCGGAAGCGGCACTGCAGCAAATCAAGGTGCGCTATCCGGATCTGATGGAGCAGCTGGAAGCAGGCGACCCCAAAGGCACTGTGCGCGAACGTGTGGTAACCGGCGACCCGTTTTCGCCGCCCCGCAACAACGGCATCAGCGCCACGATGCTGTATTTGATCGGCAATGCCTACGTGGCAGCAAAGAACTACAACGCTGCCGAAGTGGCTTTCAAGACTGCGTTGAATGTGATGCCCGACTTTATCCGCATCCATGAGTCTTACGGCCTGATGTTGCTGGTGACAGAGCGTTACAAGGAAGCCTTGCGACAGTTGAGCCGCGCTGCCCAACTCGGACTCAACACGCCCAATCTGTTTGGCGCACTGGGCTACGCCAACGACAGACTCGACAATCACTTCGGCGCCGTCAGCGGCTACCAGATGGCGATGATGCTGGAGCCTGACAACGAGCAATGGCAACTGGGGCTGTTGACCAATCTGACCAGCAGCAAACAATACAGCAGCGGACTGGCCTTCGTTGATCAGCTGCTCAACACGAGGCCCAATGATGCCGAGCTGTGGATCTACCGCTCGTCACTGCAGTTGGAAGCGGGCAACAAACAACAAGGGCTCGACAGTCTGGAAGCCGCCATTCGTTTGGGCAACGACTCGCTGGCCAACCTGCAAGTGTGCGCCTCACTGCACATGGAAATCGGCAGTGTCGAGCGGGCGGTAAGCCTGCTCAAAACCGGCATGGGCAAAGGTCTGGAATTCCGCTTCGTCGACCAGAGCCTGGGCTGGCTGGCCGCACATGAACAGTGGAGCCCCATGCAAAAACTGCTGGATGAAACCAACAAGAACCAGAGCGGATTAAGCGACGTCCAGCAAAGTCGTGTGCTGTTGCATCGCGCCAGTTTCAGTTTGCATAACAATGAGAGTGTGCCGGCAAAAAACAATTTGCAGCAGGCCATCACGCTCGACCCTGCCAACGCCGAAGCCCTGCTGGCATTAGGGCAGCTTTACCACAAGGAGAAGAACTACGGCCAAGCCGAACTGTTGCTGCAACGCGCCAGCGCAAGCCCCGCGTTCAAGGACAATGCCTTATTGCTGCTCGCCCAGGTCGCCATCGATCAACACAATTACACCCGTGGCTTGCAGATCTTGCGGAGCATCTATGCGGCCAATCCCGGGCGCGCTGATCTGGCCCGCAATATCAGCACGCTGGAAGATCTGGAGCAGTTGGAAAACAAAAATTGATCTGGATCAGACAAGGTCTGCTAAGACACAGACTCTTCACTTGCTCCATGCCTATGATGGTAGACATCAAACGTCGCAGGAGCACCTTATGCAAAACCCCACCACCTATCTGGTAGTCGCCGACAGCAGCCAGGCACTTATTTATCTCACCGACGCCAAGCTGGAAACATTGCAGCTGGTCGAACACGAAAATCATCCTTCATCACGGCTGACGAATGCTGAACTGGATGCCGACAAAGCCGGTGGCGCCGCCAGTGCGGGCCGAGGTTTTCACAGCTTGGGTGGCGACTCCAACTCGCATCAAGAGGAAGCGGCCGAGTTTGCGCTCAGCCTCAGCCGACATCTGCATAGCGAACATCTGGCCGGCAAGTTCAACCATTTGCTGATCGCAGCACCGCCACATTTCCTCGGCGATCTGCGTCACCACCTCAGTGCCGATTGTCAGAAAATATTGGGCAAGACTGTCAACAAGAACCTGACACGCGTGGGCGAAGCGGCCATCCTTGAACACTTCGCCTGAATGATCGCCGGCTATTGACGTTCGGCGCGCATATTCGCCGGCCCCTGATGCAGGATGAGCGTTCTCACTTTGCCTGCTTCACGCACAAATTCGATCTGTGCCTAGCTGTACAACAGACCTGTCTGAATCAAGCCGACCAAATTAATATTTGCCACGTTGTAGCTGGAGTCAGCTGCCATCACGCCCAGGCTGCCAGCTGTTTGCGTATGACTATTCAGCAAATCAACATAGAATTTGGCGGCAGCCTCTGGCGGTGCGCTGCCGATGATATTTGTATACAGCAACTCAACTATCTTTGAATTGTTGGCCGCATCGGTTCCCAACCTGACATTGATGGCGGCTTGCATCAAATTATCATAACTCATTCCAGCGTCCAGGTAGTGCAGGCCAATTCCCGTGTAGGCTGGATCGGTAGCCAGTGCCTTACCAAAAACCGCACCGAGTATTTTCACAACCTTGCCGGCATTTCCGTCGAGATCAATTGCCAACGATTTGTCGGCGAATTGCAGACGCTCGATGTTTTGCAATAAGTCGGTACCATCGGTTCCGGTTTTGGCAGTGATTGTAAAACCCGTGCTGGTTTTGGTGATGGTGTAGTTGGCCATGGCGCCAGCATAGGCGGCGACATCAATACCGGCGCCGCCATCAATAGTGTCATTGGCCGCTCCGCCTGAGAGCGTGTCATTGCCTTCGCCGCCCGCCAGGGAATCCGCTCGTTCGGTTCCGATTATCAGATCTGCGCCTGACGTTTTGGTTCCAGTAATCACTCCCGTTACCAATGCACTTGCACTGCTCGTAACTGACTCAAAAACCCCGTGTCCATCAGTGTAGGAAGCTGCAACAGAAACTGCCTTGCCCGCCTGCGCTGCTCCTAATAGCAACGATGGCAGTGTTGCCCCGGCAATGTCTGTGTCGTTGGCTTTCCACTGATACTTGATCGAACCCAGGCCATCCGCATCAGTTAGCGCATTGTTCACTGTCAGTATCTGACCCTGGATCAAGGCACCGTTGATTGTGACATCTCCGACTGGCGTGTTGTTGGCAACTGAACCCGTTTTGAAACTGAAGGAAATCTTGCCAGCAACATTGCCGGAATAATCCTTCAGTCCACCTTGGGTTATTTCAACGACATAATCGGTGTTGGCAGCGAGAGTTTTAGCTGGAGCTATATTTAAAACCGTGCCACTAATGCCCAAAGCGTTGGTGCCGGAGATCGAGTATGACTCCACTGTGGTTCCAGCCAGCGTTCTCAGAAGGATCGTCCCGGTCCCGAAGACTATCGGTTCACTGAATTCAAGGGCAATAGCGCCATTGATTGCAATGTTTGCCACTCCCGATTGCTGCAACGCATTCAAGACCGGCGCAGTGGTATCAGCAACAAGGGCAACAATCTGGTCAGAAAATTTGAGATATTCAACATCAAACAGAAAATCAGATCCTTCGCTGCTTGACACCACACTCCAACTGCCAGGAGAAGTATTTTTGATGGTGTAAGAGTCTTTAGGGCCTGAATATACCGCTGTATCAATCCCCTTCCTGCCATTCAGAGAATCGTTGCCGGCACCACCATTCAAAATATCGGGACCATCGCCACCGGTTAAGTCGTCATTGCCATTACCGCCTGTCATGGTATTGCTGCCCTGACTCTGTACTTGTTGTGTCCCTTGCAGAACATAAGCATAAAGTTGATCGTCGCCATCACCACCGTCAATGCTGTTGCTGCCCAAGCCGCCATTCAGGAAATCTTTACCCTCACCACCACTCAGCGTGTCGTTGCCATCACCGCCTTCTATCGCGTCGTCACCCTCACCACCGGACAAAATATTGTTACCTGTACTCTGGATCCTGTAGGTGAACGTACTGTCTATCACAAATACCGTAATAGTGTCGTTACCAGAGCCGCCAATGATGCTGTTGCTTCCCAGTCCTCCATTCAAGACATCGTTGCCCGCACCGCCATCAAGTGTGTCATCGCCGAGACCCCCGCTGAGTCCATCGTTGCCGTCATTTCCAAACAGGAGATCATTGCCATCGCCACCTGTAATGCCATCGTTGCCATCACCGCCAACCAAAGTATTATTACCTTGGCTTACCAGCATTTTTTTCAATATTTCGTCATAGCCTGTAACACTGATCATGTCATCACCAGCGCCACCGACGATACTGTTCGAGCCCATTCCTCCATCGAGATTGTCTGGGCCTGCCCCTCCGATTAGCGTGTCATCTCCAAGGCCGCCATAAAAAACGTTTGCACTGATGGACCCGGTCGCCAGCAACACGTCGTTGCCAATGCCTGCATCCAGTGAGTTGGCGCCCGTTCCACCGTCCAGAGTGTCATTGCCTTCATAACCAAGAAGGAGGTCATCGCCACCGGCACCAAACACCGAGTCATTGCCTCGTCCCGCATTCAACCTTTCGTTTCCTGACGATCCGGTGACTACGTCGTTCTCAAGACTGCCATCCCAGGCCAATATTCCCGGCGTCAGCGACACGGCGTGCAATACTGTCACAGACCAAGCTGACGATGTGGCGCCGGCGTTGCCCAAATCGTCCACAACTCGCGCAGTCCATTGATGCGTTGAGATATCGGAGACTTCTTTCAGGGACAAAGTCCACTCACCTGATGTTGATGCTGTGACAGTGCCAATCGGCACATCGCTGTCCAGCACAAGTACGCTTGCATTGGCTGTAGCTGCGCCTTTCAGCACAACTTCGGTTGCATAAGTATTAGCTCCGTTAACCAGGTTTACGGAGTTGCCATTTTGGACAGCCGCCACAGAAACAATCTGCGTGGCTGCAAGCGTTTGCGCTGCTTCGGTCGTGGCCAGTTTGAGTATCTCGCCACTACTGAACTCCACACGTTCGATATTGCGCAGCAAATCGGTGCCGTTATCTCCATCGGCCGGATTGATATCCTTGATATTGACGCTGCCATCAGGATTGTTTGTAACTTGGTAGTCTGTTGCTTTGCCCGAATAGCGCGCCACATCGGTGCCAAGCCCCCCCAACAAAGTATCGTTACCGAGGCCGCCTTCCAGAGTGTCGTCGCCCGTGTTGCCCCAAAGCATGTTGTCGAGTTTGTTGCCGATAATGAGATCGTTTCCGCTCCCTCCCTGTGCTCTTTCGATATCGGTACCAAAATCAATGGTGATTTGCGCATTCGCAGTAATCAAATCACTTTGGGCACCGACGTAGCTCCAATAGCCCGGACTCATGTTGAGGACCAGGTTGTAAGCAAGACTACGACCATCAATGGTGTCTGTACCGCTGCCGTCCGAAATGAAATTGGGGGCGGAAATGCTCAGACCATGGGTAGTATCGCCTGCTCTGGCCGCCGGACTCACACCATAGAGATAATGCAGCGCAGCCCGATCCAGGATTCCGTAATCGCGTTGAATAATGTCAGCGAATGTCCAGGTATAGGACATAACAGTCACATTGGTAGTGTTCTCGGCAACAGGCAGATAGGGCCCTTCACCAACATTGCCAGAACCATCCGGTTTGCTGAACGGATGCTTCAAACCGAGCACATGGCCAACTTCGTGGACATAAGCATACTCAGGAACTCCCACCGCAGTGAGAAATGGCTGGCCTTGAGTGTTGATGCGCACCCGGTCACCACCGTCGGCACCGATGGTCGGGCCAAGGTCAGCACCACTGAAAATTATCGTTGAATGGTTTTCCAGAAGTGACGCTTCCTTGGTTTCAACGAAAGTTAATCCAATTTCCTTGCCCAGTTTCGCAAAAAAATCGCGGATGAAATTTCGATGCGATTCAGGAAGTGTGATAAATGACTTGTCATCGGTAGTGCGAACCAGATTGCTATCTGGAAAGCCGAAATAAATTGTACCTTGTGCCAATTTGTCTGCCGCTAGCAAGGGCGCACTGGCGAAAGTCACATCATCTATCCAGTATGGCAACTTCTGAATGCCAGCACTCCAACTGACATTTTCAATCGATGCCAGTGCGCCCTTGTACCAATCCACATTAATTACAGCAGCATCGACACCGCCAACATCCGAAATGCTGTCAAGTTTGCTGTTGATAATGTAGGTATCGTTTCCCTGCCCCCCCACGAGCGTATTGTTGCCGGATCCGCCATCAAGGGTATCGTTACCATCCCCTCCGTCGATGTAGTCGTTACCAGCACCCCCTGCCAAAGAATCATTGCCAGCCAGTCCATATATGGAATCCTGGGTACTTGATCCAGTCAGAGTGTCATTATTCGCGGTACCCGTGAAGTTTCCCATTGCTCATCCCTTGGTAAAGTCAAAGCCAAAATATTAGTAAGTGTTCCTGACTCCAGGCTCGGCGCAGCCGCTTTTCGCGGATTCGCGACACAAGGCTTTTAGGTATTCAGTATCAAAAGCACCTCTCATAAGACTGGGGTGATTATTGGCGCTCGGCGCGCATATTCGCCGGCCCCTGATGCAGGATGAGCGCTCTCACTTTGCCTGCTTCACGCACAAATTCGATCTGTGCATCCACGACCTTCAGGAAGAACTTGTCTTGCGCTTCGGCAAACAGCTCAATCTTCGGCTGCGGCACAAGTTGCCCCATCAAGTGACCATTTTCCAGCGTGATAATGAAAGTGGCTTGCCCGGCATAAGTGCCAGGATAGGCTGCGAGCACATCAGCAGCCAACGTTACTTCCTTGCGCTCTGTCACGGTGGAACTGATGCGGCGAAGCGGGATATCACGCCCGCCTTGATGCAAGGTGACAGAAGCCACTTCACCGGCAGCGCTGACATTGAATTCCAGTTG
>CANCGR010000093.1 GCA_947377625.1 Gammaproteobacteria bacterium
GGTTCCATATCTTTCAGTGACAGCGGCCAGTCGGCGAGGTTGCAGTCGGGCAGTTGGCCGTAGGTCGACAGTGATTTGAATTCGAAGTCGTGGAAGCGCGGGCAGCATGCTGTCCAATGCGTGGTGGTGCCACCGACGCCCTTCACTGACCACACCGGCATGCCGTCGGGCGCGTAGCCCTGGCCGATGCGGCGGTCGAGCCAGCTCAGTTTCACGAACATTTCTGGTTCGTTATTGACGATGTCGCTCAACTGCAAACGCGGCCCGGCTTCGAGACACACCACCTTGACGCCACGCGCGGTGAGCTCATGACAGACGGTGCCGCCACCGGCACCGGAACCGATGACGACGACAACGGAGTCGTCGTTGAGATCAAATGACGCTGCCATGCTGTTCCCCTGTTCTGTTTATTTTTATTTGGTTGACGCTGGCAACCAATCGATATCGGCAAAGCCGCGGTTGATATAGCCACCCTGCTCTATCGCCGAGCCGCCGTAACCGACCAGCGCAAACATTTCCGGCGCGCGGTACAGCACTTCCAGCGCGCCGGCGCGCAGAGCGGCAAAGAACGGAGAAGTTTGCAACTCGGTAAGCACAGCAAGGCGCTTGGCTTCGTCGACCTGTTTCCACGGCGCGGAGCCGACTACAGTGCGCAGTTGTTGCAAGCCTGCGGTGATCACAGGGTTACTGGCTTTGAGCAAATGGTCGCCGACTTGCACGTACAAGTCGGCCTGCAAGCCGGCGTAGGGAAACAAGTCGTAGGCGACCGAGGCCAGCAGTTCGAGGTCGCTATCGCCGGCAGCGGCGGGTGCAACTTTCTGCTCAGCATTGCCGCAAGCCGTCAACGCAGCAGCTAATGCGAGTTGGGAAATGGCGAGCAGCATTTTGCGCCGCCGCAAGGATGGCATGGACATGTTCCCCTCCAAGTATTGTTTTTTGTATTTCGTCCAAGCCTAGCGAGGGCGCTTCGATCAAGGCAAGACAAAAGTCGAGCGCGAAATCGCGACTGCCTACTTGCAGCATGACGACATCTCGTAAATGGGTGTAATTGGGTGTACTTTTGGTAAATGTTTCGCTCTGACACCATTAAAATCACCCCAGAGATCTTGAGCCTCATCGCGAAGATCGACGAATTCAAAGGCGCGTGGCGTGCGCTGGGTGCACTCGCGCCTGATCGCTTGTCGGCCCTGCGGCGAGTGGCCACCATTGAGAGCATCGGCTCCTCTACCCGCATAGAGGGCAGCAAGCTGTCTGACCGGGAGGTGGAAAGGCTGCTGAGTAATCTTGCAATCCAGTCCTTCTCCACTCGTGATGAGCAAGAAGTGGCGGGCTATGCCGAATTAATGGACCTTGTCTTCGCATCCTGGCAAGACATTCCGTTTACGGAAAACCACATCAAGCAGTTGCATCAGATCCTGCTGCGCCATTCTGAGAAAGATGACTGGCACCGTGGCACCTACAAAACCAACAACAACAGTGTTGCAGCCTTCGACGAACACGGCATGCAAATCGGCATCGTGTTCCAAACTGCTTCGCCGTTCGACACGCCTCGCCTGATGACGGAGCTTGTCCGTTGGGTAAATGAAGAACGGGAGCTGGGCCGGCTGCACCCCATACTCGTAACAGCGCTGTGCATCGTCGTGTTTCTGGAAATCCATCCTTTCCAGGATGGCAATGGCCGCCTTAGTCGCGTGCTGACCACACTGCTGCTACTGCAGGCAGGCTATGCTTATGTACCCTACAGCTCGTTGGAAAGCGTGGTCGAACAAAACAAGGAAGCCTATTACCTGGCGCTACGGCAGACCCAACAGACGATTCGCACAGACTCGCCGGACTGGCAGCCTTGGCTTCTGTTCTTTCTTCGATCACTGACCGAGCAAGTGCGCCGGTTGGAAGCCAAAGTAGCACGCGAGAAAATCGTATTGGCATCCTTGCCTGCGTTGTCTCTTCGCATCGTCGAGTTCGCCAAGGAACATGGTCGTGTCACTATAGGCGATGCAATCAAGTTGACTGGGGCCAGCCGCAACACGCTCAAACAGCATTTGCGGGCTCTGGTTGAGAGAGGCCATTTGAATCAGCATGGCAGTGGTCGTGGAGTTTGGTACGGCCTTCGATGATACAAGTCTATTGCGAGATACCCTTTCTTTTGGTGCTGTGTAATATGCAAACAAAAAAATTTAGCCCGGTAGTTATCCGCTCAGTTCTCGTCATCATGTTGAGTGCACTGTTTGCGTCGCCTCAGCTGTCTGCCCAATGGCTCCACAACCCCACCAAAGGCGTGCCAAGAGTCGCCGGCAAAGTCGACATGAAAGCGCGTGTACCACGCATGGCCGATGGCAAGCCCGACCTGTCTGGCATCTGGATCTCCGATCCCACGCCAGTGGGCGGCGATTCGCCCAGCAGTGCCGATACGCTGCCCATTTCACGCCAGATGCAGAACATGGGTGTTGATATGCCGGACGGGCTGCCGTATCAACCTTGGCTGGCCAAGCTGGTCAAGCAGCGCAAAGACAATCTCTCCATCGACGACCCGCACATTCGTTGTTTGCCTGATAACTTTCTGCGCGCCTACGGGCTGCCGCACATGCTCAAGTTCATCCACACGCCGAATCTGCTGGTGGTGCTCAATGAAATGAACGCGGGCTATCGCCAGATCTTCACCGACGCGCGCGCGTTGCCGGATGATCCTGCACCGTCGTGGCAGGGCTATTCATCGGCGCATTGGGTGGGCGACACACTTACTGTCGATACCATCGGCGTGCGCAACGACACGTGGATTGATTGGGATGGCAGCGAGCTGACCGAGAAAGGCAAAGTGCGGGAGGAAATCTCGCGCCCCGATTACGGCCATCTCGATATCGTGGTTACCGTTGATGATCCGGGTGCTTATACCAAACCGTTTACAGTGAAGCTGCGCCAGCGCATTGTGGTCGACGCCGAGTTGATCGACGAAACCTGTTTGGAAAATGAACAATTCGTTGAGCGCATGAAACTGAAAAACTAATCACGATCCTGACCAACGCCTGCCACCAGAGAAAAGCACATGAACAAGACACTTGGCACTTCTGCACTTGTACTGATCACAACCCTGCTCTTCACAGCAGTCCCTGCGCAGGCGCATCACTCGTTCCCCGCGCAATACGATGCCTCCAAGCCCATTACCTTGAAAGGCACCATCACCAAGGTGGAGTGGAGCAATCCGCATATCTTTATCTACATCGACGTGGCCGACGCAAAGACCGGCGCCATGGTGAATTGGGCACTGGAGCTGGGCGGCCCCAATACGCTGCTGCGGCTGGGCTGGAAACGCGATTCACTCAAAAACGGTGACGTGATTACTGTTGACGGCAGTCTGGCCCGCGATGGCAGCCACTTGGCGAACGCGAAGACCATCAAGATGGAGGCTACTGGTCAACAGATGCTGTCCGGCTCAAGTGGGCCGCAGTGATCTTGTTATTCAATCCCACCGTCCAACCGTCTTGCCATCCGCAAAGCGTGCGCCGATAAACGCGCCGCCCGGTGTGCCATCGCGCATTGGATTGGCTCTGACAGTCACCGCCGCTCCCACCGCAAACGTCGATGGCCGAATGCCTTGGCGCCCCAACTGATTGGGGCTACCCCACTCCAGACTCCACTCCACCACTTTGCCCTTGGCATCCGTCACACTCACCTGCACCCACGTGTGCGGATTGGTGAACTGAAATTCTTTCACGGTGCCGCTGAGCTCGCGCACCTGGTCGTGATCGAACATGGCATCGGAATGATGTGCAAGCACTGGCGTTGTTGTCAGCAGTAAAGCGCACGCAGCTAGCAAGGTGGCTCGGAATATTTTCATGACGCTTGTCTCTGGTTGGCGATGACACTCATTTGGGTGCAACGGGTTGATCCATGATGCGTCCATCCGGGCCGATCGTGTAGGTCCACCCGGTCTTGGGATCAACCGGATTGCGGTTGTTTTCATTGCAGGCGTAATCGTAGACACGCGCGCCTTTGTCTTGCTGCTTGAACTTTTTGGTGACGACCCACGGTGCGCTTAACGCTTTGGCATCTTCTATCGTCATCTGCACTTCCATCAGCCCCGCCGCATTGATGTGCATGCGCGAGACGACATGGGCGGCATCGCTAAGCATCAGGCCAGTGCGATCCACCAGCGTTCTGCCGCTGTCGGAACTGTGCAGACTCACTGTGTCAAACACCAGTGTGTCGCCTTCCCAGTGGCCGATGGAATCGCCCGTGTGCGTGGGCCAGCGATCTGCTGGTGCCGGGTGTGCGCGACCATCGGTATAGATACGCATTACGTTGGGGCCGTTCTCGGCGATGATCCACACTTGTTGCGGGGTCACTGCAAACTCGTACACGTCTGGCAAATTCAGAATGCGGGGAAAGCCGGTGGGTATGCCGCACAGAGAATTGGGGTCAGGCAAAATGCCTTGGTCGCGCAGCGCCAGATTGGCTTGATACTTCGCTTCATACTCGGCCGTGTACGGCGGATGTTCGCGCACGCCGGGAGCGGTAGAGCCGCCCTTGCCGGTTTGGGTGGCAAGATCGAATACGGTTCCGCCTTGCATGCCCCACACACCACTCCAGTCGGGCGTGGCAGTTTGCGCTGGCGCTGCGGCTTGCACAGGCAGTTGCATTAACGCCGGCAGCACAGCGCATGTCAGGCGCACAAACCAGGCAGTGCGGCGTGGCGCAAGCAGGAAATCAGGAACATGTGCGTTACTATCAATCATGTGCGCCCTCACTTCTGTGTGGTGGACGGCACTTATAGCACCGCGTTCTTTGGCGCGTAAAGCTGACAACTCCGTTAATCCTCCGTTCATACACACTCCCCCTTTTCTGCAGTAAATTCGCAAGGGCAAAGTTTCACGCAATCATCAAGAACACAGGGGTAATCATGTTAGATACCATTTCAGCGCAAACTACTGCTGCACCGAACCACTCAATAGGCTACGGCTTCACGATTGGGGCCTCCGGTGTCACCGGCATAAATCTGGTGGTTGGGGATAGAACCATTCCACTGTCCATCCGCGCCAATGAGACTTATACGGTGGACTCTGTCGCCGGCACTGTGAAATCAACACTTACCAACAGCAAAGCCATCGAAACGACTGTCTATAGCAAAGACGCGGTAAACCCCGCTGTTTATCACGTGTTGTCGAAGACCACGACGCTGGCTGCACCCACTACCACTACCGCGCACGGCAGCGATGGTTACAGCTTCATTACTACCGGCGGCGTTATCACCGGCATGCAGGAAGTCACCACTCACAACACCACCACCAAGACCCATGCCGTGCATGTGCTGCCCACTACGGTATTTTCCGGCACCATCGGCGGCACGATTACAGGCACATCCGTGGAGGGCAACAGCATTATCACCACGACCTATGTGCAGTCGGTAGCCAACGGACTCTATGCCGAGCAATCGCACAGCGTTACCTTTATTCCGGCAGCAACGGCTACCACTTTGTTAAACATTGAACCCGACGTGCATCTCAACTTTGCCATTTCCAACAACGCGGTGACGCATGTGCAGGTGATCTCTCCCACTGGTGTGGCCACAGACATTACGCCGCACAGCGGTGTCGCTTTTCAGGAAGTGATTGCAGGGAATCAGCGTTTCATTGAAGAAACCTTTACCAGTGGTTCACACAGCTCCTTCAAGTTGTTCATGCAGAGCACAGCCAATGGCACCTACATGGAAATTGCGCATGGCAGCGGCACCACCATTGATCTGGTGGGCATCAACGATCAGCTGAGCCATGTGCCGGCCGCCAATCTGGCCTTGATCTAGCGGCTTGAGCGGATTCAGGTCTCAGCAATGAATTGAGCCAAGGCCGTTCAGCGAGTAGAATTTGAGTACTTGGGTGCTGGCCATGCGGAGTTGGTCCAACTCCCCCGCCCCACCAATCACCAAGCCCGGCTGCATGCAGCCGGGCTTTTTTTCGAGTATTCAATGGAAGCTCTGCTTGTCTCCACCGGCGTTGTCGCCCTCGCTGAAATCGGCGACAAAACCCAACTGCTTGCCTTTATTCTGGCTGCGCGTTTCAAGAAGCCGCTGCCGATCATTCTCGGCATTCTGGCGGCGACCATTGTTAACCATGGCCTCGCCGGCGCGCTGGGTGCGTGGATCACCAGCGCTGTCAGCCCCGAAATATTGCGTTGGGTGCTGGGCGTGTCGTTTATCGGCATGGCAATCTGGACGCTGATTCCCGACAAGATCGAAGATGAGGAAACGCAAGTCGCCCAACGTCTTGGCGTATTTGGCGCCACGTTGATTACTTTCTTCCTGGCTGAGATGGGTGACAAAACCCAGATAGCCACCATCGCCATGGCCGCGCACTATGGCACTCCGGTATTAGTGGTGATTGGTACCACACTCGGCATGTTGATAGCCGATGTGCCGGCCGTGTTTATCGGCGACAAACTCTCCGCCAAAATTCCAATGAAGCTCGTACATTCAATTGCTGCCGGAATCTTTGCACTGCTCGGCGCTGCTACACTACTGGGAGCCGGTGCCAATTTCGGCATTTGAAGAAACCACCATGCATAGCCACGACAACCAACAACTTGCCGACTTGAATCACGATCACAGCTTCGACCAGGGCAACCTCGCGGCCGAACGCGGCACACGGCTGGTGATGTGGATCACTGCGGTGATGATGGTGGTCGAGATCTTTGCGGGCTGGTGGTACAACTCAATGGCCTTGCTGGCTGACGGTTGGCACATGAGCTCGCACGCGGTGGCGATCGGTTTGTCGGCAGTGGCGTATTCAACGGCGCGCCGTTATTCCAAAGATCCGCGCTTCGCATTTGGCACGTGGAAAATCGAGATTCTCACCGGCTTTGCCAGCGCCCTGTTCTTGCTGGGCGTGGCAGCAATGATGATGATCGGTTCGATCGAGCGCTTTATATCGCCGCAGGAAATTCACTATAAAGAAGCGCTGGTTATCGCGGCGCTGGGCTTGATAGTCAACATCGTGTGTGCGCTCATTCTTGGCAAGGCGCATCACCATGATCACGGCCACGACCATGGGCATGGGCATGGTCACTCGCATGCTCACGATCAACATCACGACCTCAACCTCAAATCTGCCTACATCCACGTGATCAGTGATGCCGCTACTTCTGTGCTGGCCATGCTGGCGCTGGTTGGCGGCTGGATCTATGGCTGGTCGTGGCTCGACCCTGCCATCGGTTGCGCCGGTGCTGTGCTGGTGGCGGTGTGGGCCAAAGGCTTGATCGTGGATACTGCCAAAGTGTTGCTGGATCGCGAGATGGATCATCCGGTGGTGGATGAAATTCGCGAAGTGGTGGAAGTGACAAGCGCAACTGGCAACACCCGCATTACTGATCTGCATGTGTGGCGAGTCGGCAAACAAGTTTATTCATGCGCGCTTACAGTGCTCACCGATGATGCATCGCTCACACCAGAGCACATTCGCCAGCGTTTGGCCGTGCATGAAGAAATCGTGCACTCGACCATCGAGATTCATGTCACTCCCCGGCTGTCGGTAAGCAATTGATGTTCAAACAGGTGCCACAAGGTTTCCTTCTTACCCATCTGCTGTTGCCGCTGGCTGCGTTCTGCTTGTGCGCCATCGGGTTTGAGCGGAGCGATATCGACATAACGCTGACCGATCAGATCTACGCCTTCGGCGACAGCAGTTGGGCGCTGCGTGATGCCTGGATTACCAGCACGCTGATTCACAACGACGGCCGCAGACTGATAACAGTATTGTCCATCGTCTTGCTGCTATTACTGATAGCCAGTCATTTTCTGCCCAAACTCAAACCTTATCGCAAAGGGCTGTGGTATCTCGCAGCTTCGGCCGTAAGCGCGGCACTGGCGATCAATGTGCTCAAGCATCTGACGCATGTGGATTGCCCATGGGATTTGATGCGTTATGGCGGCGAATTCCCCTATATAAAGAAATTTGCCGCGCATCCTGATGGCCTGCAGACAGGCGCCTGCTTCCCGGCCGGCCATGCAAGCGCCGGCTATGCCTGGCTCGGTCTTTATTATTTTGCACGCGATCTTTATCCGCGCTGGCGGCATTGGG
>CANCGR010000094.1 GCA_947377625.1 Gammaproteobacteria bacterium
CATCGGCAGTGACCGCATCCAGTGCTGCCAGCAACTGTTGGCCGAGACGAGTGAAGAAGTTCTGGATGGTGCAGACCTGTGCCAGCGGATATTGCTGCTGCCAGTCATTACGCAATTGCGTCTCACCGTCTTCAGGAAACGCAAAGATCAGATCAATGTCGGATGACAGATTAAGATCGCCGGCGCCGTGTTTCCCCATTGCCAGCACGATCAATTGCTGCGACTGGTCATCGCTGCCGAGCGGCTGGCCATAGTGGGTTTCCAGCTGCTTCTGCAGCAGTGGCAACGCATAACCGATGCAGACATCGGCCAGCGCTGTGAGATCCTTGCAGGTTTGTTGCAAGCTGGCGCGCCCGCTGACGTCACGCCATACGATGCGTAACCATTCACGCTGACGGAAACGTCTGAGCAGCCTCTGCAGCGCCGCCATCGTATCGGAATTTTTGTCCGGCTCAGGCAAGTAGCGCTGTTTGAAATCATCAAGATGCTGGCGCCAATTGGTGTAGTCACGCGTCAAATCGCCTTGCTGCAACAGATCAATCAACAGATCTGCACGAGTCAGACACAAGTCGATGATGTGATCGCTGGCCAGCCACACGGCCGGCAATTCCGCCATCAGTGCACGCTGCCCATCAAGGACATGCTTGTATTCCGGTTCGCGCGCCAATACTTCCTTGAATTGTTGCTGTGTGCGCAACAGCAGATCAGTAGCAGCTTGCATCGACGCCGCTCAATGGGATTCTGGTGACACGCGCAACACTTCGATCATCGAGGTGCGGCCACTCGCCACTTTCTGGGCGCCACTCAGACGCAGGCTGCACATGCCTTCGCGGTAGGCCGCTTGGCGCAACTTGCCAAGGTCGACCTGCAGATCGACCAGCTCGCGCAGGGCCGGCGACATTTCCATGATTTCATAAATGCCTTGCCGCCCCTTGTAGCCGGTGTCACGGCATTCAAGGCAGCCGCCGGGTTCATAGACTTTTTTCGGCAGCGTGGTTTGCCAGGGCGTAGTGAGGTTTTGCCAGAGACTCGCATCTACCTCAACTTCGCGTTTGCAGTGCGGGCACAGAATACGCACCAGTCGTTGCGCCAGCACACCGATGACCGTGGCTTTGATCAGATAAGACGGCACACCGAGTTCCAACAAGCGGGTTATCGCCGCTGGTGCATCGTTGGTGTGCAGTGATGAAAACACCAGATGGCCGGTGAGTGCCGCCTGAATGGCAATCTCGGCGGTTTCCAGATTGCGTATCTCGCCGATCATGATGATGTCAGGGTCTTGCCGGAGCAGCGCTTTCACGCCGCTGGCAAAATTGAGATCAATGTTCTCCTGCACCTGCATCTGGTTGAAACTCGATTCCACCATTTCAATCGGGTCTTCGATGGTGCACACGTTGACTTCCAGCGTGGCCAGCGTTTTGAGTGTGGAATACAGCGTGGTGGTCTTACCGCTGCCGGTGGGGCCGGTAATCAACACGATGCCATGCTTGTGGCCGATCATTTTTTGCCAGCGTGCCAGGTCTTCAGCGCTGAAGCCAAGATCGCCGAACGACTTGAGCAATACATCCGGATCGAAGATTCGCATCACCAGTTTTTCACCGAACGCGGTCGGCATCGTCGACAGACGCAGTTCAACTTCATTGCCTTCCGGGCTCTTGGTCTTGAGACGCCCGTCCTGCGGCCGGCGTTTCTCTGTGACATTCATGCGCCCCAGCAATTTCAGGCGGCTGGTGACTGCAGCCAACACCTGGATGGGAATCTGGTAAACCGTGTAAAGAACGCCATCGATACGGAAACGCACATTACCGATATCGCGACGCGGTTCGATGTGGATGTCGCTGGCGCGCTGCTCAAACGCATATTGCAACAGCCAGTCAACGATGGTGACGATGTGCTGGTCGTTGGCTTCCGGATCTTTGCTTTTGCCAAGCTCCAGCATCTGGTCGATGCCGCTGAACGAAGAATTGGTTTTGCCCTTGTTGGTGGCGAACTGGATTGAGGTGGACAGCCGGTAGAGCTCGGTTGTGAGTCGTTGCAATTCCAGCGGGTTCGCTACTACGCGTTTGATCGGGCGGCGCAAGATGTGGGCAAGACCGGCCTCCCACGAACTGACAAAAGGTTCGGCGGAGGCGACAGTCACCTCCTTGTCATTGGCTTCTACTGCCAGAATCTTGTGACGCTGACTGAAGGCAAATGAAAACACGCCGGTGACTTTGGCCGCGTCGATGTTGAGCGGGTCAATGCGCAGATAAGGCTGGCCACTGTAATACGCCAGTTTCTGCGTGAGTGCTTCCAGATCCAGCGTATGGCCGGAACGTTTGCGATCGGGCAAGTTCTGTTCAGCCAGATAGACCAGCACATGTTGCTTGGATTGGCTGACACCGCGCCGGTCATCGACCAGCTTTTCCAGCTCATCCTGGGTGAGTTGCTTCTCTTCGACCAACAGATCACAGAAATCCCGCAGATCCAGCGGTCGGTCATGGCCGGGCGCGGGGCGAAGTTTGATGGCGGCGGCAGTAATGGTGGCCATTGGGTGCTTCCGGTCAGAAATTGGGGGTCAGAGTAAAAACTCCCTGCAGTTTACCCGCTTCCACTGACAAATTTTTTGGGAATTTTTACTCTGACCCCCAATTTCTGGCCCCTCAATTTCCTCAGCGCAGCTCCAGCATCAACTTGTTCACCTGGCGCGACAGCATGGGATTCTCGGGCAATTCCGCCCTCAATTTGCCGATAGTGGTAGACACCGTTCCGTAGCGCTGCAGGCCGAAATGCTCAGCGATCACTTGCAAGGTGACACCGCCCACTTCCTGGCACAGGTGCATGGCCACCCAGCGGGCGACATTCTTGGAATCAGGACCGCGAGCCGCTTGCACTATGCTGCCTTCGCCTACCTGGAAGACATCCGCCACACGGCTGATGATCTTGCGCATGGCCGGGCGTTTGCGTGCTGAGACCACCCGCGAACTCCGAGTGGCACCTGCGCGGATTTTATCGGCAAAACCGGCATCGCCCAGCAAGGCAGGCCTGCTTTTGCGAGCAAAAAAATGCAACACGTAATCAGGCGGGGTTGTGGTTTTCTGGGCTTTGAGCAAGGTTTTGCGCTCTTCGCCACTGCCCAGTATTTCATCCACCCTGACAGGATCGGCCGGTTTCTGTTTGCCTTGATAGAACTGCAGGCTGCTGCCATGGATGCCAAAGTCGGTGGCGGCGGAAGTCACCGTCAACTGATGCAGATAGTGCAGCACATCAGCGACCAGCGCCGGTTGCACCAACACACTTTTGTAGCGGGTAGCGAATACCGAACCACGCCGCCCCTGCAGTTGCTGGCAACGCAAGGTGTAAAGCCCGTCCACCTGCCGCATGAAGCGACTGAGGTTGGCCTCTGGGGTTTTTACCAACAGCTGGTAATGGAACTTATGCAGATGCCATCCATGCAGCTCGACATTGAAGCGACGTGCTGCCAACAGCACAAGCTCCATAAAGAGCCCAGCGTGAGTTACTGAAGGGAACAAAGGCTTGCCTGATTTTTTACCGTTACTGACGTGATAAAAAGCGTTAGCGAGTTCGATGCGTTGAGGTCTTGCCATGGGACTACTGGGATCCTTGTGTAGCTTGCCAAAATGAAAATGCACTTTAGCTGCACAGGATACCCAAATATGCACTTAATGTGTAAATTTTGTGCATTAAAAGGCTTGGTGATTTTCATTAAAACCTGCGCGTGCGCACGCGCAGGATTCAAAGGGTGGCGACCAGCACCGCTCGCATCGGTGCCGGATGTCCCTCCACCGTTAACGCAGGATTGGCTGCATCCAGCGCCTGGCTTAGCGAATCAAAAGTCATCCATGGCGTTTGTCGCTGTTCCAGTGTGGTGGTTGCGGTTACATCGACGACGCGAATGTCGCGAAACCCGGTTTTTTGCAGCCATAGCTGCAAGGTGGCAGGACTCGGCAGAAACCACACGTTGTTCATGCGGCAGTAGCGATCAGGCGGCACCAAGGTCATGCCAGCACCCCCTTCAATCACCAGCGTTTCCAGCACCAGCTCACCGCCTTTGCGCAGTTTCTTTTTCAACAGATCAAGATGCTCGAACGGCGAACGCCGGTGATAGAGCACGCCCATTGAAAATACTGTGTCGAAGCCGGGCAAGGACTCCGGCATTTGTTCCAGAGTCAACGGCAACACATGCACGGGCGGTGCAGGCAGAAACTTGCGCAAGGCCCAGTACTGCAACACATAGAGCAGCATTGGCTCTACGCCGACTACCAGTGACGCGCCACTGCCGGCCATGCGCCAGCAGTGATAACCGTTGCCGCAACCGACATCAAGCACGCGCCGGCCAGCCAGCGGTGACAGATGCGGCAATACCCGCTGCCATTTCCAGTCAGAGCGCCACTCGGTATCGATGTGCACCCCGAACAGTTCAAAGGGGCCTTTGCGCCAGGGATGCAGCTGCATCAGGGTTTGTTGCAGAGCTTCTTGCTGTAGAGGAGACAACTGCCCTGGCGCGCCGACACGCACCGCTGCGAGCAGTTCCACCACCTCTGGTACCAACGCCGGCAATGCCATCAATGCTTGCTGCCATTTGGCAAAGTCGCCGTGACTGACAGTAGCCGCCAGATCTGCAGGTATTAGTGCAGCCAAGGGTGCAAGCGGTGTATTGGCAATGCTGCTTTGCAACTGCGAATAATCAAACAAGGTGACAGCCACTATTTCACCGCGACCATGGAAGCAAAATTGAAACACTGGAACCACACGGCAAAACTGCTAAAGCCGGCCGCCATGATGCGCTGCTCGTGCGTGCGCAAGGTTTCCGGCACCAGCACGTTTTCTATCGCGGCGCGTTTGCGACTGATTTCAGTGGTCGAGTAACCATTCTGTTGCTTGAAGCGGTGATGCAGATCGATGAACAACTCATTGAGTGCAGCATCTTCAAAATGGATTTTTTCCGACAGGATCAACATACCACCGGGACGCAAGCCTGCATGGATTTTGCGGATCAACGCATCACGCTGCGCCAATGGCACAAACTGCAATGTGAAATTGAGCACCACCAGCGAAGCATTGTTGATGTCGACGTCAAGAATATCGGCACAACGCAGTTCAACCGGCACTGTGCTGCTGTCGCTGTCGATGATGGCCTGGCAGCGCGCGATCATCGCTGGCGAATTATCGATGGCGACGATGCCGCAACCCTCCGCCTTGATGTGATGCCGCAGCGACAAGGTTGCAGCACCCAGCGAACAGCCAAGGTCGTAGCACAGTGAATCATGCTGCGCGTAACGCTCCGCCATAGTGCCGATTTGCGTAATGATGCTGCCATAGCCAGGCACCGAGCGATTGATCATGTCGGTGAAGACACTGGCTACTTTCTCGTCGAACACGAAGGCAGCCACCGGGCCGTCGTGCTGGAAGAGTGTGTCTTTGTCTTGCATGCGCGTTGCCAATGGGTGCGCGTTAAAACTGCGCAGACTTGTGACCCGCAGCAATCAAGGCCTTACGAATATTGGCTGCAGTTTCTGCCAGCAACGCTTGCGACATTTCCCTGGCCTGTTTGAAATCAAAATCAGCCGGGCTGTCGGCCGGTATCAGATGAATATGCGTGTGCGGCACTTCGAGACCGACAATCATCACACCCACACGCTTGCAGGGAATTACCGCCTTGATGCCTTTGGCAAGATGCTGTGCCACCTGCATGAGATGCGCAGCGGTGGCTGAGGGCACATCATCCCAATGATTGATTTCGGCATTCGGAATCAGGATCAGGTGACCCTGGCGGATCGGATGCAGCGTCATGATGGAAAAGCACACTTCATCTTTCCAGACAAAGTGGCCGGGCAATTCGCCCGCAAGGATTTTCGTGAAAAGGCTGGCCATGGCTGATTCCTGGGTGAACAACGACAGGCGGCATTTTCCGTTACAACTGCCGGGTTCAGCCAGTTGTTTTGAAGGCCAAGATCAGAACCGGAAGGTCCACCGCAATTTGCTGGTGAACTTGGTATTGAGCGGCATGAAGGTGCCGTCTTCAATCTCCCAGCCCTGATTCAACACCAGAATCAGGATATTGCCCGGCTGCATTTCCCAGCGCAGGCGGCTGTTCCAGCCCAAAGTCTTGGTGACACTGTTGTGCTGGATGAAATTCTGGAACATCAGCCGTGGCGTGAAATTGAAATCAAGATTGATGCGAGTGACAGAAAAATCGAAATTGCCCTGCGGCAACTTGGCATCCACCGTCTGGAAATTCACGTTGGCATAGAATTTCGGCGAAGGCCGAAACTGCACATAGCCGGAGGTTTCCCGCACGGTGCCAGTCCAGTAATCGCCCCAGCGATACTGAAATTCGCCACTGAACATACGACCCGGACTGCTCTGCACACGCACACGGTTACGCACAAAAGTGTAGTCCCCCACCGGCAGCACGACGCCCGGGAATATCGGGAATGGATTACTCAGCACTTCCCGCACATTGATGTAGTTGGTTTCGATGCGATCATTCACCTGGTTTTGCAATTCGAATATCTTCATGATCTTTTCTTCGGTTTGCACATTGCCATCCATGCCTTCGACACGCGACACGCGAAAACCCCAGTCGATCAGCCTGAAGCGCGCAGTACCATCATTACGTTTGCGCAACCTGCCGCCGGTTTCGTAGTGTCTTATGCCAGTACGATTGACGAAACCCAGCTTGGGATTGAACTTGGCTTGCAGTTCTTCAAACGATGCATTCAGTTGCACTTTGTCGTTGGGGTAATCGACCTTCACTCCGTACGCCATGTCATCATCGCTAATGCCGGGATTTTCGGACTGTTGCAGCCATGCATCGGTGGTAATCACATTGCCGCCCGGCAAGTTGCTGTTGCGATATTCGAAATCAGTGCCGTAGAGACGACTGTCGTTGTTGGAGTTGGGATCACCGTCGGTCATGATGAAACCCACGCGCGACTCACTCAGCACGCCGGTGCTGACCCGCATTACGGAAAGACTCTTGGCGTCAGTCGTGGAGCTTGCATCCACTTGCGTGTTGAGCACGCCGACAGTGAGGTCACCGACGCGGCCAGTCAGTTTTCCGCCGAACTTGAGCTGCGGGGATTCGCCGTTGTCGAGGATGCCCATGCGGCGCGAGAAAAACGGAATGCCGTTCTCCTGACTCAAACCACCGAACTGGAAAATATCCGCATCACTAAGAAAGAAATCGCGGGTTTCCGGGAAGAACAACGAGAAGCGACCGAGATTGTTTTGCACTTGATCCACCGGCGCATCGGAAAAATCGGAGTTGATGGTGGCTTGAGCTGTCAGCGACGGCGTAATGCGGTAAGTAATGTCGCCACCGGTAATCACTTCATGCGTGCTGGTGCCAAAGGTGTGGTCCTGGGTGGTCTGGTAGGAAATGGTGGGAATAAATTCAAGCCCCATTCCTTGCCGTAATCCGGTCAGGCCGCTCATGTTGCCGTAAGCGGCAACGTAAGTGTCGTTGCGATTCTGCGAAATGTTGGCCCAGCGCACGCGTTCATTTTTGCGACGTATGCGGCGGATGACATCCAGGCCCCAGGTGTCATTATTGGGATCGAACGACAGGGTTTTAAGCGGGATCATCATTTCCACTGTCCAACCTTCCTTGTCACGCCGGCCCTTGCCATCCCAGATGCCACTCCACTGGGAATTGAAGAAGTTACTGTTATTTTCGATCTTGCCGTCCACCAATGCGCCTGCCGCATTCATCGAAAACACGAAGGCATTGCGGCGATCGGCAAAAGTATCGAACGACACCATGACGTGATCATCACCATCCAGTTCGCCATCGCGGCGCATTTCCTTGGCGACCACGGCGTCTGGATCGGAATCATAAGCGCGCACAGCGACGTAGATGTTGTCGGCGTCGTAAGCTAGATAGACAACAGTCTTTTCACTCGGCTCGGCATTGAGCACTGGCTGAGTCTGGCGAAAGTTATCGATGCGCGTTGCTTGCTGCCAAACCGCATCGTCCAGCACGCCATCAATCACCGGCGGATTGGTGATTTTGACTGGAATGACTTG
>CANCGR010000095.1 GCA_947377625.1 Gammaproteobacteria bacterium
GTCAAAGATGAACAGATGATGGGCATGGGTGACCGCGGCATCATGCTCTCGGGCGGCACGCTGAACCTGCACGGTGACCGCACCAACACCTGGACCAAACTGTCAAAGACCGCCGAAGCAGGCAGCACCGCCATCGAAGTGCTGAACGCTGCCCAATGGAAGGTGGGTGACGAGATAGTGCTTGCATCGACGGACTACGATCCGCGGCAGGCCGAGCGTCGTTCCATTGCCGCCATCAGCGGCAACGCGATCACGCTGGACAAGAAACTGGACTACATGCACTTCGGCAAGATCACCTTCGACGTGGATGAACGCGGCGAAGTGGGCCTGCTGACACGCAACATCAAGGTTCAGGCATCCGCTGATGCGGAGCAGACCTTCTTCGGCGGCCACATCATGGCGATGGTGACGAGCAAGCTGTACGTCGAGGGCGTCGAGCTCAATCGCATGGGCCAAAACCTGGAGCTGGCCCGCTATCCGATCCACTGGCATCTGGTCGGCGACGCTGGCAAGGGCCAGTACATCAAGAACGCGTCCATCCACGACACCTACAATCGCTGCGTGACGGTGCATGGCACGAACTTCGTGCAAGTTGAGAACAATGTTACTTACAACACCGTGGGCCACTGCTTCTTCATGGAAGACGGCATTGAGCACGGCAACGAATATGTGCACAACTTGTCGATCCAGACCAAATGCCATACTTCCAAGCCGTGCGACCCGACCAACCTCGCCCCATTCGGAGCCACCGCCGGCACGAACTTCAATACCACCGGCCAGAACGCCAAGGATGTCCTGATCCCTTCCGACAATACGGCGTCGACCTTCTGGATCACCAATCCGGACAACGTTTACCGCGACAACGTAGCCGCAGGCTCCGACGCGACAGGTTTCTGGTTAGCCTTCCCGGAGCATCCGACGGGCGCGTTCGAAGGCTCGGATCTCAGCAAGTCCACCTGGCCACGTCGCACGAAATTCCGCGAGTTCAAGGGCAACGTTTCCCATTCGAACTTGGACGGTTTCAGGGGCGACCGCGCCCCCAGGGCCGATGGTCATTTCGCCGTCGGCGGCTATGTTGCCAATGTCAATCCCGCTGACGTGAATAGCCCGCAAGCGGAATCGGTCGTTGAGGATTTCACCAGCTACAAGAACCGCAATAGCGGCATCTGGGCCCGTGGTGAGTTACACCTCTACAAGAACCTGAAGATGGCCGACAACGCAATTGGCTTCACGCATGCGTCCGGCAACGCCGGTCGTGCCCCCTATACCTCACGGGTGGTTGACTCGTTGTTCGTCGGCGAAACCGAAAACATCGGCAACCCCAAGGCTGAATCGGAAAAAGCTTATGGCCGCAGTTTGCCGCAACCCGATGTTGCGGATTTCCCGATTCGCGCTTACGAGTTCTATGACTACCACCATGAACTGGACAATGACACCTTCGTGAATTACCAGGACAACGCCACTCGCAAGACGGGAGCGATCTCCTACTTGCTGTTTACCAGCTTCGGTATGAGCTCCAACAACACCGTACAGCGCGCGAAATTCATCAATGCCAAGCCGGTGTATTTCCCGCCAATAGACAACAGGTGGAGCAACGATGATTACGGCAATACGGTCTTCAAGACCTCGGTGTTCAACGACAAGGACGGCTCCATCACCGGCGTCTCCAATTCCTACATCATCAACAACGGCGGAATCGACATCGACGAAACCTGTGAAGCCAAGCCCACCTGGAACGCTGTGGTGTGCAAGGGCGATATCGGGCGCATGAATATTGGCGGCGGTGGTGGTGCTGTTGGGTTCGGCGGCTTTGGCGGCGGTCCTCCCGGTGCCGGTGGTCCTCCGGGCGGTGCTCGTCCTGCGGGTGGTGCCGGTGGTCCTCCTCCGGGCGCAGGTGCTCCACCTGCCGCTGCTGCTGCACCTGCTGCCGTTGTTCTTGCCCCAGGTGGTGGTCGAATCAGAGGTACCCCTGCACCATCAGGACCGCCAGTCGTTCTCAGCCGCAATGGCAAAGAGTTCACCGCCAACGGGGAAACCAACGTACGCGCGGGCACGCAGTACAAGATCACCACCGAAAGGCCATCCGTAAACATCAGCGTGAAGGAACTGGATACCGGCTCGTGGGTAATGTTCGAACTGCCGGGATTCACCACCGCTGCGGCAGGTACACAACAGAGCAGCCTGGATGCACTGCGCAAGGCCAGCACCACCTCTTACTACAAGAGCAACGGTTCGCTTTGGGTCAAGCTTGTCTCCACCGGTGACATCCTTGGTAGCGGCCCTGCCCAAGGCCCTGGTCCCGGCGACAGCCTCCAGGTCAGCCGGTAAGCTGAACACATCCGCAGGAACAAGAGCCCCCGATGTCGGGTGGCTCTTGTTCAGCCTCGTGCGTCCCCGCTTCTCTCATACGACCGGGCTTGCGCATAGAGCGACGAAGCCATGCGCAAAAGGCACGGAGTCTCTGGCGTCCGCTTTGATGGTTTTGTTCTGTGATATCTATATAAGAGCCGCCATGGTCGCCACCTACCACACCGATGGCATGTTATACGGCATGCTGGCAAACACCGACTCCACCAATCTGATCGCATTGTTCTCCACCTTGAACAGCTCAAGATAAATAAACGAGTGCGGGTAAAAGAAAATCGACTTCTGTGGCGTGCCGTCTTTCCAGCGGAAGTCGTAGACCTTGCCTGTGTGATCCATAAAGCCGGCGGCCAGCACTACGCCGGCTTCTTCATCTACCAATGGATAACGGCGATCACGCAAGCGATCGTCGTACACATACTGACCAAGTTTGAACTGGTCGGCACAACCCATTTTGGCAATGTCGTAGTTGGGAATGTTGGGATTGTTGGTGGTGAGTAAACCATTCTCAACACGATTGCAGTCGTTGGTGAATTGCGTGAACAGGGTGCCGTCGTTCAGCTGCAAGGTGTCGAAGTAACCATCGGCTACGCTGATCATGCGTTCGCGTGGCTGACGTTTGGTTACGGCAAGCTGTTCGGCAAACAATGGGTTCGACTTGTTCATGCCCTCGGTGACAGGAAATGGCGAGGTGTCGATCTTGCGTGACAGCACGGTTTCTATCTCACTGATCTTGCCATCGACCACATGCAGGCGTGCCGCCAGAATGCCAGGCACGCCGTGTTCCTCCACCACTTCGATAACGGCGACTTGCGCCTGCTTTACATCGGCGATCTTGAGATTGTAGTTGTGCTTGCCGCTGATGGTGTTCCACAAGCCGTCGCCGACTTTCATCTGCACGCCGTTCTCGGTGAACTTCACATCCTTGGCCAGTGGCAAAACACTGACGTCCTTTTTCACCAGTGCATCCATGTAGCGGTCGGCGATGGCATTGAGGCAAGCGCGATCACAGTCGATGGCGGGCGACGATGAAGCGGCTTGCGTCGAGACAGCGGCAAAAGTGAGTGTGAATACAACCAGCGCTTGTTTGATTTTCATAAAGGCAACTTATTTCCCGGTGACTGGATTCTTGTAGTGATAGGGCGGCACGAATACATCAGGAAAGGCAGCGTATTTCACAGTGGTTTCTGCATCAGGCTCCAGGTTTTCCTTTTTCTGAGGCATGCCCACGGCGCCTTTGTTCCAGCCTTGGTCAAAATCAACATAGAACGTGATGAAGCTGTGCAGCTTGCTGATGCGCCACACGCCATCTTGTTTCGCGTATTCATTTTCGTAGGTGGCTTCGCCCCAGCGCGCGTCCTTGCCCAGATGGCCGACTTGTATGAACGAGCGCCAGCGTGCCTTGGCACTGCGGTTGTCGCTCTCCACGTGAATCACCGGCTGCAACTGCATGTGGTTGTAGAGGCGGCCATATTCGAGTTCGCCGAGCGAGTGCAGATATTCGCGGATGCGATCCTGACTCTTGAACACACCGCGCCCGGCAATTTCCAGTGTGGCATCGGTAGTGAACAGATCGGCCGCATCGTCCCAGTGTGACTTGTCGACATAGAAACCGTAGCTGGCTTGCAGGTTGGCGATGCTGACATAGTCGTTGGAGGCCTGCGCTTGCTGCGTCAACGCAGCTGTCTGCGCTTGCAAACTTTGCACTTGCTCTTGCAGCGCATGCTGACCCGGCAGTATCCAACCTGCGTTCGCCAGAATCGCCGCCGCCACAATCACGAGTCCTACGATCTTGTTGTTCATTTATGCTCCCCGGTTAACAATGCGCGCTGTTGCCAGTGCAAACGGAATCAACGATATGTCAAAACAACTTGCTCGCAAACTCTTTTGTCTGGCTGCGCTGGTGATAACAGCGCCATTGGCAGTCAGCGCCCAATCACTGGCGCCGCCACACGCGACCATAGTCGAAGGCAAACCGGTGCCGGTGGTGCCGCACCCCGATGCACGCAAGTTGCTCACCAGCAAGATTCCAGCGCTGGCAATGAACAAACAACTGGTATTCGACTATTGGCGCAACGTGATACTGGCCAGCCGTGCTGAGACAGTGGATCAATTTTTGACTTCGACTTTCGTCGAACACAACCCGCTGCTGCCCAGCGGCCGCCAAACTATCAAAGACCGCGTAGCTGCAATGAACCGCAAACCTGCGCAAGTGCCTGGCACTATCGCCGACCTCGTCACATTGGTAGCCGAAGGCCCTTATGTGGTGATGGCGAGCGTGAGTCATTACCCGGAGCCTGACCAAAGCGGCAACACCTACACCTCGACCCGCTTTGATATGTTCCGCATCGACAACGGCCGCATTGCCGAACACTGGGATTCAGCGTTGTTTCGCTCGGGTGAGGCCCTTACTGATTTCGGCGTGAACAAAGCCGTGCCTGTCACCGGCACCAGCGGCCTGGCACAACATGCGATGATCGCCAACAACGATGCTGCGCTTTACGACAACAAACGCCTTGCGTTCGATCTGTGGCGCCACATTCCCGATGCCGGACGTGAAGAAATGGCCGAGCTGTATCTCGACCCCACCTACATCCAGCACAACCCCAACGCCGCCACCGGCCGCGCCGGCTTCCAGGAATATTTCAAACGCCGGCCGGATGCGCCGATTCAGATCACGCTGAAAGATCCACTGGTGGCGTTAATCGCCGAAGGCGACCTGGTAGTGCAGGTGCTGCAAACGGATCGCCAGCATCCCGACAACAAGCAGAACTATTCCGTAGCGTGGTTCGACATGTTTCGCATTGAGAATCACCGTGTTATTGAGCACTGGGACACGGCATCGAAAGGCGAGCTGCCCGCTGTGATGCAACAAAATCCATAATCAACGCACCAGGAGCCTGCCCGCATGAAATTGAAAATAACGTCGAGCTGGTTGCTGACCCTTGCGCTTGCTTGCCTGAATGGCACCAGCATCGAAGCCGCAGTGCTGCCCAAACATAAACCGGTTTCACTGCTGATCTTTGCCGATGAAGTAAACCCGCACAAGCTGGCACCAGCCGACATCACGCAGCCGCAAGACCTGGCACCCGCCTTAACCACTGACACTCCCCTGCTCACTTCCAGCGTTATCACTGTAAACAGCCAATGTGCTGACGACGCGCTGGCTGCACTGGCCTCAGCCAAGCGCCCTGACGTGATTCTGTATTTCGCTCATCGCGCCGCCAAACATTGCGATGGCAGTGATGCCCAGCCGGAATTCACGCAACTGCTGGAGCGAGGCTTGCAACAAGGCCTGGGTGTGGTGGTGTTGCATCATGGTTTGTATGTAGACATCTTCTCAAAAGGCGCCAAAGACGCCGTGCTCGCGCTGATCGGCGGCAGAGCCAACAGCATTGCGTGGGACACCACTGCCGGCCAACGCGTGTTCAACGTGGGCGGCAAACATTTTGTCAGCAGCAATGGCATTACTTATACGCAGCAGGCCCCCTTTGCCGGTGTCGGCGCTGTTGCTGCCGGCACCTATCCTTACTTCGTGAACCTGCCGGACGAACTCTATTCCGACACCGTCATGCTGGAAGCTGCCGACGAAACCAGAACGCCGCTGTTTGCGTCCGACTCAAAAGGCGAACGGCTGCTGGGCTATGCACTCACGCGGCCCGGCTGGAAAGGCCGGGTCGTGGCCTATCAACCGGCGGAATACCAGCCCAACGCACTGGATGACCACAACGGGCCCAATTACCAGATTCTGGTGAACGCGCTGTACTTTGCGGTGTATGGGCAACCGACGCCGTAAATAAACCAGCGTGCTGCAAGATTTTTATTTGGCAGGTTGCAACGGCATCGGCAACGTCACGGCAGGCAACTCACCTTTGCCGTGCGTAGTGAAGCCAGCTACTGAATCGCAATGCTTGCCGGCCGCTGGTGGAGTATCAGCCGGGCAACGATAGAGTCCCCACTTGCCACGCCCGCCGCCAGCAAAACCATTGCGCAGCGGATGCATGCCGACACTGACGATGGTGCCACGCGGAAAACCATTCACAGTAATGCCGTCACGCGCCACCACGGCGGCTGAATCCATTTCCACCGCCCACACTATCGGCTCGCCCTTGTCGTCTTTCAGCACTTGATCGCGCGCTTCATTCAATGGCGCGACAAACATCTGCAAGTGATTGGGATTGGGATCGATGCGGGTGACGATGCCGGTCAGCAAATAGGTTTTTTCCTGGTCATACATCGCAAACGAATGATGCGCGAACACGGCGACTGGCTGCAGCAACAGTGCAAACGGCAGCGCGCGCGACAAGGTGTAGATAATGCCTGTTTTCATGGTCATTCCCCGATATTGATTCAAAGTCCAAAGCGCCCTTTCTTCTCTTGCGGCCGCTGCATGCCTTGCTCGTGATAGTGCTGCCAGATATCGGCCCACGGCCGGCCGAAAATATCGGGCACGCGATATTGAATGGTCTGCCCCGGCACCACCGGCGTAGCATGGCCGTCAATCGGAAAGCTTTGCGGAATGCATTCCATGATCGTGAGTGGATCACCCGCGTTAAGGTCATTTTGTTTGTCGAGCAAATGCACGATGCGCACCGGTTCCACCAAGGCCTCCGGGTCGTACAACACCACTTCATGTTTGAGCCCGATAAACTTGCCCTTGTCGTCATGGCGTGCGGTGTAAATTTCCACCGACTGCATCTTGCCGCTGAACTCAAAACCGCCGTGTGAAATCCAGCCCTGGATGTTGGAAGTCCACGTGATCAACGCGTCGCCGTCCCAGAAGCCGATGGTTTCACCAAACCACTGCGGCACATCAGGGCCAAGCCGTGGCACAGTGCCGCTCTCGTTGAACTCACGACCAATGTTGATCTGCGTCACCAAGGTTTTGGCGGCATTGCGCATGTCGAGCACAAACTGTGGCGTCACCACCAGGTTCACGGTGGCGCCACCATATTGCGCCAGCCGCCGCATAAAGCCTTCGGGCCAGCAATAGGAGCCGGGCCACTGCGCAGTGTTGTCACCCGAGTAGTGATACATCTGCTGCACGAAACGCTGTTGGTATTCAGGGGTGAGCAATGAAAGATAAGTCGGAATCTGCAGAATGGCGCCGTTGAACCACGCCATGCGTTTGTCACGCTGGCGCGCGTATTTGCCGTTCCAGTCGGGCACGGTGGCCATCGTATATTGGGTAGGGCCACCCCTGGCTCTGGCCGCGTCGAGCAACGCCGTGTAATGCGCCTTGGCAGTGGTAAATTTGTAAGGGCTGACAATTTCGCTGCGCGGATAATCGCGATCACAAAAACCCCAGGCGGCCGTGTGCTTGGGATCACTGCCGATCAACGGCACTTCATAAGCACCCCAGATCTGTTCAAGACCCACGGCCGAATTGCAGCGGTAATAACGTGGGTCAGTCCACAGTGCTTTGTCTTGATAGAAATCCTTGGTGGAAAAAATATCGATCGGCAGCGCTGTGATGCCTGCCGGCACCGCACCATCGCGCGCGGCAACTACCGGCTTGTTGCCTTCAGGAATCCCGGCACCGGTGAACAAGCCCTTGCCTTCGGAACCAACGATGTCTTTCGGCACCAAAGGATCACGCGCGCCTC
>CANCGR010000096.1 GCA_947377625.1 Gammaproteobacteria bacterium
AATCACTTTTGCCGACAATGCCCAGCTGATAGTTGGTGGACTGCTGCGGATCGGTACTGTTGTTTTCCGGTTTGGCAATATAAAAGGTTTTCAGATCTGGGATCTGGAAGCCTTTGGCATATTGGGCATAGACCGACATGGAATCGCCCAGGCGCTGGTTGATGGTCAGGTATGGCAGGGTTGCGCTGTAATCCAGCGACTTCACATGATTAAGATCGCGTGAGGTGTTTTCCACCTGGGCACTGACGCTGCGGGTTATGCTGACATCCTTCACACCCGGTGTGATGGTGGTCGTAGGAGTAGCCGCCCAAGCGAATTCCACATAGGGCTGAAAGTTTTCGATCGTGGATTGCTGGTCAAACTTCACGCTGTCAATCGGGCGGTTGGTATTGATCAGATAGGCAGCGTTGACCGTTTTTTCCGAGCGACTGTAGCCCATGGTGGTCAAATCCAGATCGTACTGGTGACGATCAGTTCTGGATTCTTCATACCAGATGCCCATATTCAGCTGACCCAGAGCCGATTTCTCAATCAATCTGAAAATCCCACCGTTGGTCCGGTACTGGTTTTGTTTGTCGATGCCGGGAATGTGGCCCACAACCTTGGCCCTGTTCATGTCAGAGGTAACGCGCGGATCCGGATAGTCGGTCAGTGACAAAGTAGTGCCGGTCCAAAGCGGATCAGTAGATGAAATGGTCTGGTTGTCATAGGAGTAACTGTAAACCGTATCGTCGGTGCTCCAGGTGTCAGACAGAGCAGTACGAACTCGCAAATAAGAGAAGTCCGTCTCTTTTCTGGTGTGGTTGAAACCATCGAAATTCATGCCGTTCGGATCTTTGTCCAGCTGGAAATTCCGGCCGAATTTTGCAATCTGGTCCTTGGTTGCACCTTTGTTGCTGTCCGGTTGCGCATAGAAGATGTCATTGACGGTGGTGTAGAAATTGATCAGCGTGTTGTCACCAACCGGTTTCTCCACCTTGAGCGTGAAGTTTTTGCTGTCTACCGGACTGTTGCTGAGATAACCATCAGATTGCAGTTCCTGCAAATTCAGCTGGGCGGTAGCACCTTCCAGATTGGCAATGCGACCGCTTTCCAAACCAACTCCTATCAGCCTGGTGTTCCAGGTGCCATAGGAACCGAAGATATTGACAAGTCCTTCGGCGGCAGGCTTTTTGGAAAACATGTTTAGCGAACCACCAAAGGTGGAATAGCCGAGATTGCTGGCATTGCCCGGGCCGCGTTCAACACTGGCGCCACCCACCACAGCAGCCGGGAAGAACGAGGTTGAATGATGCGCAGGGTTGTTGGTGTCACCCCATGGAATGCCGTCGAACGTAACGTTGTACTGGTCATCGCTGAATCCACGCAGCGTGGATTTGGTTTCACTCAGACCCGGGCCGTTGGCAGAGTCGCCCGATACGCTGGGAGCGATATTCACAATGCGGGTGTATTCGGCGATAGGAGTCACTGACAACGAAATATAATCCCTGGTAATCAGTGACTGTGGCTGGGTAGCTTCCAGACTGGCCTGCACGGGCGCAACCGCAGTAGCAGTGCCTTTTTCAGCTTCATCTTCACGGAATGCACCCGCAGAGGTGGCAGCACTCACCGTACCCAGATCAACAATTTTGGATTGGGTCTGCGCGAAAGAATTTTGTGTAAAGGCCAGCAGCGGCAATGTGATTGCGAGTGAGATGAAATGGCACAGTGGTTTGACTTTGAAACAAGCTGATTTCATAAATATCCCGTTAGTCTTGATTAAGATCGCGCGCGGCGAGCAGTTCTATTTAAAACTGTGCGCATGCTAGAGCGACCTTGTTCAGGCTTTAGGAATATTGGGTAAAAGTTTTGTGAAGGAAAACGCAGTGATGCAACAAGACAACATTGCGCTACATTTACAACTAGAGCAATTTTTGAATCGTCTTGCGGAACAATTTCAGATTGAAGGGCTTTTCTATAACGGTGTTGGGAACCGATTTCAAAAAGTCCTCAACATCCTGATTGGTTGCACCCGGGGCCAGGAATACAATGCGACTGGCCAGATCAGAATGGCGCAGCAGCAGCGCTTCATAAAATTCCACACCACTCATGTTCGGCATCATCAGATCCAGCAGGATCAGATCAACATGCTTGCCAGAATCCAGCAAGTTCAACGCTTCGCTGCCTGTGCTCAAACTAATCACTTCATGATGCTGCAAGGCATGCGCCACCATCGTCAATATGCTTTGCTCATCATCAATAACCAGGATGCAACTTTCACCAGCACTCATGCTTTGCTGCGTGCTGCTGTCAACCTGGCTCTGCTCGGCTGCGGCAGCCGGCAGCACAATCCTGACAACACTGCCAATCCCAACCTGGCTGCTGACACTGATCTCGCCACCGAGCGCGTGCACGATGCCTTGGCAAATTGACAGCCCGAGCCCAGTGCCTTGACCAATGCCTTTGGTAGTAAAGAAAGGCTCAAACAACCGCTCAAGCACGTCTTTTGGCATGCCGGTCCCGGAATCATGTATCTCCAACCATGCCCGACCTTCGCTATCAGTGCCCAAACTCAGATTAACCTCGTTTTTCCCGCTATTTCCGGGCTTGATCGCGTGGGCGGCATTGAGCAGCAAATTGACAACCACTTGCGCAAATTTGTCTTCTTCGCCACTGACGCCGGGTGCAGGGCCCAAATTGGCAGTCACCTTGGCGCGATTCTGGAACTCGTGTGCAGTGGTGCGCATCGCCCATTCCACGCAAGCTGCCAAGTCGATTTGCCCAGGTATCGCCGCCACCATCGGTCGCGAGAACGCTTTCAAACCTGCAATCACGTTGGCGATACGACTGGCAGCGATATGTATCTCTTTGGCCATGTCTTCAACGCCATCCACGCGACTCAACAACGAGGGCAGTGGCAACCTTTTCTCAAGCTCTTGCCGATGCGCCAGCAGGCTCTCAAGCAACAATTCTGCGTTGCCCATCACCACGCTCAAGGGATTGTTTATCTCCTGGGTTACCCCGGCGGCCATGGTGCCCAGTGACGCCAGTCGGTCTGACAGCTCCACCCGCTTCTGCAATCTCTTTCTCTCTGTCACATCACGGAACACCATCACGGCACCAAGCGGGCGCTCACCTTCCATTACTGGCGCTGCACTGTCGGCAATAAAATGATGAATACCTGTGCGCTGGTTCTTGAGCTTGCCCTCCTCCATTTCCACGGTCTTTTGCAGCCGCAGCGCCACATCCACCGGCGTCTCCGTCAAAATTTCTGTATCGACGCCTTCAAGCCGCAAGATCTCGGCAGCAGTCTTGCCTTCTGCATCTGCAAGACTGACACCCACCAACGCTTCTGCCGCTGCATTCATGAAATTGATTTTGCCGCTGAGGTCCACCGCAATGACGGCGTCGGCGATTGATTGCAGCGTCGTGGAAAACCAGCGCTCGCGCTCCTGCAGACGCTTCTCGATCTGATGCTTGAAAAAAGTAATCTCAATGGCGATGCGCAGCTCCTCCGACTTTATCGGCTTGAGCAAATAGCCGTGTGGCGAAATCTGTTTGGCACGTTCCACTGTTGCATCATCGGCGTGCGCGGTCAGAAAAATTACCGGCACCCCAAATTTTTCCTTGAGTATCCGTGCTGTTTCAATGCCATCCAGTTTTCCCTTGATCCTGATATCCATCAGCACCAGATCAGGGCACTTATTCGATGCTTGTGCGATGGCTTCATCGGCCGACGAGGCGATCGCCATGGCGTCATAGCCAAGGCTGGCGAGAGTTTGCGCCAAATCCAGGGCGACGATGCGTTCGTCTTCCACCACCAGAATTGAATATTTCTTCTTTACTGTCATTGGATCATCTCATCCGGAAATTTTATCAGGCAGCGGGTGCCCACATCGCACCGGAACTCCATCTGGCCCCCCAACTGTTCCGCCAGCGTATTCACCAGCAAAAGGCCCAGCGAATCACTTTCGTCGCCACCAGTGCCGGTCGTCATCCCTATGCCGTCATCTTCCACCAGCAAAAGCATGTCGCCCTCTACTTTTTTCCACTCCACTTTTATGGTGCCACGACTTCCGGCAGGAAAGGCATGCTTGAACGCATTGGTAATCAGTTCATTGAGGATAAGCCCGCAAGGGATGGCTTTGTCCACACTCAAGGGCCGCTCTTCCATGTGGATTTCCAGTGATATTCCTGCGGTGAGCACCCCCGCCGCTTCCGCAATGTAGCTGATCAGTTGTTTGGCATACTGGGGAAACGCCACGTCCGAATAGTTTTTCGACTGATAGAGTTGTTGGTGAATGAAGGAGATGGCGAAGATACGACTACGACACTCTTCCAGCTCTGGCCGGGCTGCGTCACTTTTCAGCTTGCGCAGCTGCATATTGATCAGGCTGGAAATTACCTGCAGGTTGTTCTTGACCCTGTGATGAACCTCCTGCAATAAAACATCACGCTCTACCAAGGCGCGATTTAGCTCCCTGGTACGCAGCCGTACTCGCTCTTCCAGTTCCACCTTGATGAGCATGAGCTCCTCCAGCAAGGTCTCTTTTTCTGATTCTGTACGCTTGTTCCTTTCTTCAGCGGCACCTTGAAACCTGGCGTTCCACAGCACGAAGGCGCTGAGAATGGCAACGCAAAGCGTCACCATCAATGCCAACCCGAATTCTGCCGTGAAATAGCCGGCTTTTTCCCCCATGAGGCAGACCCAGCCTACAACAATGGGCGCACCGATGGTCATTGGCAGCAGTGTGCGCACACTGGCGCCAGCGAAGTTTTCCTGGGCAAGAATGGCACCGACCCCATGGTTGGAGCGTAGCGCGAACAGCCCCACGGTCAGGGAAAGAAAGTTCGCTGCCGTATAAATTGCCATGATGGCATAGCCACGCGCACCCAAAAACGCGGTGGCGTCATAGATGTAGGCAACCAACGAAATAAAGGCGGTGAGAAACACTACGATGGTGAGAGCCTGATACAGACGTTGATACCAGACATCCTGTTTGTGCAATAGCAACAGCGCCAGGCTGGTGAGCACGAAGCAAAGTCCGGTGTTGGGTCCCATGCGTCCCGGAAACCCGTTGTCCAACAGCCCCAACGGTTGCTCATAAAAGAATTGGTCTATGCCAAAATCAAAGCCAAAACTGTGTTCGAGCAGGGTCAAAAAACTCACCAGCAAAACCACAAGGGCACCGGCGGTTTCATAAATTCGCTTTGCGGGTTTGTTGCCAGCTGAGACATGGGAAATAAACACCAGCCCGATCACGAAGATGGCAACCGCCGTGTTGAACCTCACTGTTATGAAGCCCGGCAGACCGTCCTTCAATATGTCAAGGTCCAGAATCCAGCCAAGCATCACCAGGCTGCCAAAAAACATGTTCCAGGCTGCAACGGCAATAACGACGCGTTTGAACGCTTGCGGGGTCATGGTGTCCTGCGTGTGGCTTTTGTGCGGAGGGGAAGAAAGCACACTTGGCACACGCGGACAAGGGAATGCGTCTTATCTATTCATAACGCAGTATGGTTATTCGTATCGCAAAGCCCTCAACGGATTGGCGGTGGCTACTCGCAGCGTATTGCTGGCCACAGTCAGCCATGCGATCGACAATGCCACGGCACCTGAAAGCACACACAACGGAATCAGCAGGAGCGAATCAATGCGGTACGGAAAATGCTGCAGCCAGTTAAGCACGGCCCACACCGCAACCGGCCAGGCAACAAGGTTGGCCAGCAGCACCGGCTTGGTGAATTGCCACATCAGCAAGGCCAGCAGCTCGCGCACTTGCGCACCCATCACTTTGCGGATGCCGATTTCCCTGGTGCGCCGCTCCACATTGAACATTGCTGAACCAAACAACCCCAGACACGCAATAACGATGGCCAGCAGCGCAAAACTCACCAGCATCTTCGCTTCCACGCGCTCCTGCGTGAATTGGTCAGCGAGCAAGTCGTCGACAACGTGCGCAGAAAATTCGGCGTCGCCCATGACGCTTTGCCAAACCCTGGCAAGCTGTGGCATGAACGCTTGCAAGTTGCCGGTAAAGCGCACCGCCAGTGCATCACTGTAGCCGGGCTGGAAGCTGTAGACCTCGGCCCGTGGCAATGCGCGCAGTGTGTAGAGCTGGTTATCAGCCACAACCCCTATGATGGAAAATGCCGTGCCGGCTGGCACAACAGTACCTGCTGGCGGTATCAACACTTTACCGACGGCCTGCTCTGCCGTGAAGCCAAGTCGCCTGGCCGCAGTTTCGTTGATGACAATGTTGCTGGCCGCGCCAGCCACTGGTCTGTCTTTTCGGTAAGGAGGCGAAGGCAGGTCTTGTGCTGATGAGAAAGCACGGCCTGCCAGAAGATTGATTTCATAGGTACGAAAATAATCTTCATCTGTGGCAACAATATTCATCGCAAAGGTTTCGCCGGGATGGTCAGCAAACGCATAAATATTACTGGTGCGTGCAAAGGCGGTGGTTGCCATTGGGCGAAAACTGGACAGGCTGGCGCTTTGTACTGGTGACAGCGCGGCTATCGCCTCTTTCAATGCATATCTTTGTTCATTGACTGCACGCCGCCCGTACAAGTCATCCAGCACAACCACGTTCCCGCTGGTGAAACCCGCATCGTGGCGGCTGATATAAAACACCTGCAGATAGATGACGGCGGTGGCAATCATCAGCGCTATCGCCACACCGAACTGAAAAATTACCAGCAGACTGTGCAAGCCGGCCTCCCCCTTCGGCCCGCCAGTGCTGCGCCGGCGCAGCAGGTTCAACGGCTTGCCCTGCGACAGGACCAGCGCAGGATAAAGCCCACCCGCCACACCTGTGGCCAACAGCATCAGCACTAGCATGGTACCGAGCTGCAGCGCCGACAGTTCAACATGCAGGTCTTTGCCTACCATCGCGGAGAACACCGGCAACAATAACTCCACGGCGCACATCGCCAGTAACATCGCCAGTGCAACCACCAGCAGCGACTCACCCAAATACTGCACCACCAGTTGCGTACGACCGGCACCGGCCACTTTTCTGACGGCAGTTTCCTTCGCGCGCGAGGCTGAGCGCGCAGTCGTCAGAATGGTGAAATTGATGCAGCCGATCAACAACACCAGTGCCGCTATCGCCGCAAACGCCTGCACTGTGCTTTGGTTGCCACCGGCTTTGTGGTCTTCGAAAGAAGCGTCCAGATACAGGCCAGTGATGTTGCGGATATCAAAGCGCAAACGCTTGCTCGATGGCGTGCCTGCCGGTGCACCAAAGCGCGTGATGTCGACCTGCTGATCGGAAAATTCATTCATGCGCGCATTAAGGGAAAGAGCACTGATGTCTGGCTTTAACAGCACCCAGGTCGAGACCGGGTTGCGTGTCCACGTCTGCATTTCGAAATCACCCACGGCTTCGTCGAAAGCCGTCATTGCCGGCAATTTCACGATGGTGTTGCCTGCAGCTAGCCGGTAAACCGCGCCAACCCGGTAATCTTTGGCCGTGCCGTTTATCAAGGTAAGCGTTTTGCCCAGCGGGTTCTCATTGCCAAAATACCTGACAGCAGTTTCTTCACTGAGCGCAATGCTGCTGGCATCAGCCAGGGTTTTTTGCAAATCTCCCGCTGTAGTTATGAAGTCGAAAATGCCGGTTATGCCACCATCCACTCCCACAATGGTGTCGCTGCTTTGCTTCTGGCCAATCACCACTTGCTGCGGCAGAGATCGAGTGCGCGCAACAGCTGCAAACTCGGCTGCGAAGAACTTCTGCATGGCATCACTTAGCAGGCTGGAGCTGGTCGACACCGTATAGGGATCACGATTGGGCAGATCGAGTGTGGTATTGACCCGATAGATGCGCACTTGCTGCGCCCAGTGCTTGTCATAAGAAGTTTCATGCAGCACATAAAAGGTAATCAGCAAACTGGCGCACAGACCAATGGCCAGTCCGCCAATATTGATGAGGCTGAAAATTTTGTTTTTCAGCAGGTTATGCAGGGCTACGACAAAA
>CANCGR010000097.1 GCA_947377625.1 Gammaproteobacteria bacterium
GGGCTAACCACTGACGATGCCAACTATTTGGCTACGCTCGGCGAGCAGCTGGAGCGGGCGCTGGTGAATGCTGCCACCACAGCGCATGTGCTAGTCGCCGATCCCTACGTGGGAAGCGCAGGACACGGCCCCTGCGCTGATGCTGCCAATCGTTGGGTCAATGGCGCCAAACCAGCCGGCTCCGGTGCATCGTTTCATCCCACTGCCAACGGGCATGTTGAAATGGCGCGGCTGGTGCTGGCTGCTCTTGGTGTTGTGAAGTGAGCCGACGAAGTCGTTATACCGCAACTGTTTGGATCAGCGTGCCATGAAAAACTTTACTGTTCTTGATTCTGTTTACGGCAACTTTGTCGTCAATCGCTATTGTCATTTTCAAGCCGAGGCCTTGGTCAAAACCGGCAAGACACATATTGAAGCTGAGCTGAACAACATGCGCGCCGTCATCAGCAGCTTGCCGCATGACTGCGTGATTGCGGATGGCGGCGCCAACATCGGCTTTGTCACCATTCCGCTGGCGCAGTTTGTGCGCGCCAAAGGCGGCAAAGTGATTGCGTTTGAACCGCAGCGCATGATCTTCAACGCGCTGGCCGGCACCGTTGCGCTCAATGACCAGGACAATGTGTTTCTGCACAACCTGGGTTTGTCGAACAAACAGCAGTGGGTCACCATGCCGGCAGTGGACTACGGCAAAGTGGCTGACTTTGGCATGGTGTCTTTGACAACCGACACCAGCGTGAATGAGCCGCCCGCCATGCGTAACCGCACAGTGCAGGTAGTGCCGCTTGATTCCTTCGAGCTGTCACGACTCGATTTTTTCAAGCTCGACGTAGAAGGCTACGAAGTGCCCGCCCTGCAAGGTGCGCTGGCAACCATCAAAAGATGTCGCCCCTGGCTGTGGGTCGAATACTGGATCTGCACCGAAGCCGCCATTAAAGCCGCGCTGGCTGATGTACCTGACTATGAATTTTTCAGGATCGATGCACTCAACATGCTGTGTGCACCCAAAGAAAAACTCCAGATATCAGGGCTGACCTTGACGACTTCGGATGTCGCCGCCAAAAAAATGTGAGGCTGCAGGGCGCAGCCTCACATAGTCATTCATCCTGTGGCTGCCAAACTGATCAGTGTTGCGATTTCTTCTGCATCTCGTCATAAACCGCTTTGATCTCAGGAGTCACTGCTTCACCAAAATCCTCGAATGTGACGAGCGGGCGAATTTCTATATCGGAGTCATCGGGCATGGGGTTCGGGCAGCGTTTTACCCAAGCGATGGCTTCATCCATGTCTTTGACTTCCCACAGCCAATAGCCCGCCACCAGCTCTGTGGTTTCTGCGAAAGGGCCGGTAGTTACTGCGCGATCCTTGCCGGAAAAGTGCACACGCACACCCTTTGTGCTGGGCTGCAAACCATCACCGCCTGCGCGAGGCTTTCCAGCAGCGGCAACGCGGCAGCAGGTCCAGCCGCCATCGACACGGCCATCGCCCGGTTCAATGCCACAACGGGTGAGGGCTTTAGCTCGAGCAACGCATCATAGTGAACAACAATTTGATGCCAATCAGTGTCTGCGAAGGCCTTGGCATCGGCATGCACAGCTGCAATGGCAGCTTGCAGCAAGTAGGAGCCAACATGGCCATCGGCGCGAGTCTGTTCCAGCAAGGCTTTGCCTTCGGCAATATAAGGCTGCAACCACAAGCGGCGATCCTGCGCTTCCAGCAACACTGCATTGCCGTCGGCATCCATGCGTGCCGGGCGTCGCGCTTCAGTGAGTAGCAGCAAGGCCAGCAGGCCGGTTACTTCCGGCGCGGGCAACAAGCTCAACACCAGCCGCGCCAAGCGGATTGCCTCGTCACTTAACTCCACGCGATACAGACTGCTGCCGCTGCTGGCATGGTGCCCTTCTGTGTAGATCAAGTAGATAACAGTCAGTACTGATTCCAGACGCTCAGCCAGTTGCTCCGGTTCCGGCACTGTATAGGGAATGGCTTCTGCTTTGATCCTGGTTTTGCCGCGCACAATGCGCTGCGCCATCGTGGCTGGCTGCACCAGGAATGCGCTGGCAATGGCATCGGTGGCAAGGCCACACACTTCACGCAAGGTCAGCGCCACTTGCACATCGGGCGCCAGTGCGGGATGGCAGCAGGTAAAAATCAAACGCAGTCGGTCGTCTTCCAGCACTTCCGCTTCGAACTGCTGCTGGTAGTGCAGCGTGGTTTCACTTTCCATTAGCTCATTGCTGAGCTCAAGCTCGCCGCGCTCGCGTCGCAAGCGATCCAGGCCGCGATTACGCGCCACCGTGACAAGCCATGCAGTGGGGTTGTCGGGAATGCCTTGCTCGGGCCACTGTTTGGCGGCAGTGATAAAGGCTTCGTGCAGCATATCTTCGGCGAGCGCGAAGTTACCCAGCAAGCGCACCAAGGTGGCGTAGAGACGTCGCGACTCCTGGCGATAGAGTTGTTCAATGGCGGTGGTCAGTGGATAGCGAAAGCCGGTCATGAAGTTCTTTATCTACGCAGGCATGGAATGATTTTGGTCGATTGGCAGTCGACCAAATTTTGAGGATCGACCAGCCCTTGCGCAATGGTCTGCGCCAAAGACACGCAAAAAAAAGGCCGGGGAAGATCACCCGGCCAAGAGGGGACTGAAATGCTTTATCAGAATGCCAACCAGGCAAAGAGATAGAAAGTATTGTTGTCATGGGCATTGCGACCACTGCCATCGTAATTGCTGCTGCTGCCATTGAAGCGTGAGTAGTCAACGTATTGCGCACCCAGGCGTAAATTTGCCAACGTGCTGCCCCACGGATTGCCTTTTGCAAACGGCGTCCAGTCGGCCTGCATGATGTAGCCGCTGCTGTCGGGCTTGCCGACGCGGTTGCCATCGAGCGGATTCGGAGCGTAGGTCGTGGTATCGCGGTTGCCGTCGGTGTTGAAGTAACCCAAGGTCAGCCCGTAGGTGTTTTGGAAATACCATGCAGCATTCAGGTTGAGCTCGTTCAGATGTGCAGCGGCGCGGCTGGATTCACCATTGGCCAGGCTGTAATCAAGTTTTTGGTGCTCATGCACGTAGCTGCCGTTCAAGCTGAGCTGATTGTCAGCGTTAAACGCATACTGGTATGCCCCATCAAAACCGGCATCGTTGTAGGTATTTTTCGGACCACTGCTGCGATCAGGTTGCAAGGCCGCATGCAATCCGAACATACCTGCCATCAAAGTCTGGCCTTTGATCGTGGTGGTATAGGCCAGTCGCCAGTAGGGTGCTGCGCCCGAGATGCGGCCGGCAGTGTTGTCGACATTAACTTTGTCCAGCACGCTGGCAGACAGTGAACGATAAGCACCGACTTCTGTGTACACGTGGTTGTCCCACAAGCCGTACAAGGTTGTGCCAAGCACCTGGTGCTCAAGGCCGCCGTTGATCAATGTGGCGGCGCCCGGTGTTGGCGCCAGTGCCGAAGAAGTGTACGGAAAACGCCAGGCAGGTCCGGTATTCCACGGGTCCTGCAAAGTAGGGTTGTTGTTGACGGAAACCCCGTAATTTACCGTGTGATCCGACAAGGTTGCATTGTTGGCGTAACGCACATCAATGTTGTCCATGGTGAACTTCTTGTCGGTGTCGGAATAAGTGGTGAGCTGGGCAAAGCTGCCAATGTGTTCAGACAGCCTTCCTGCCAGAAACAGTGAGGCTTCCTGCAGATTGCTGTTGTTGTTGGGGCCGTCATGGGGGCCGGCATCGGCCGGGAGATCTGTGCTGGTATGTTCATGGGTCAGCACGATCATGCCGGAAACCGGTGCTGTGAAAGATGATGTGCCGCCGCCCATCGTGTAGCCGCCGATTTTGAATGTCTGCCCAAAAGGCGTCAGTTGCGGGCCAAAGCCACCGACGTGGCAGGCTGCACAGGCTTGACCAGTTTGTCTGGCATAGGCAGGCAAAGCATTGGCAACCTGGCTAAGACAACTGCCCGCGATCAATAGCGGCAACATCAAATTACGACAGAGTGAAGATAACTGCATTTACAACTCCCACATGGATAAATGACGCATAATTTATGCGTCGCAACAAAATAATTAATTGCTTAATTAATTTTTAAGCCGCGGGAGTCTATAGCGTTATTCATGAACTCAATATGAATGTGAAATGTATTGGCAGACAGCAATGAAACAGATTTTAAAATGGGGTGCCGGTTACTGCATTCCATTGACCAATCATTTTTTATGGAAAATTTTTCAGGCAATCGGTGCCAGGCTGATCAGCGTCAGTATTGGCTTGCCTTCTTCCCTGGCCAGCGTTTTATCCACAGTGAAAGTCACTTGCCAGTCGTTCAGCCCTTGTGGATCTACCAGCACTTGTTGAATGGTCCATACGCCCAAGTCATCGTCTTGCGTGATGTAAGTGTGTTTGTGGTTGCGTGCTTCAGGGTCGAGTGTAATGCGCTCGTGCTCCAGAAAATATTCTTCGGCGGTGTTGCACAGTTCTTCTCCGGTCCACGGTGGCACCAGCGCGGCCGCCGTGTCGTATTTGCCAGCCGCCAGCGCGCGCAGGAAGTGAAAAATTTCTGTGCGGATTAGCGCGGTGAACTCGCGTTTGTTCTTCGTGATGTCGATGACCTCGAGTGCTTGCGTGGCGTCGTCTTCTGCAGGCTGCCATTCGGGGTTCTTCAATCTCTCCCATTCATCGAGCAAGCTGCTGTCGGTGCCGCGCAGCAATCCGGCCAGCCAGTCTTCCACTTCCTGCACGTCCTCGTTTTTGAATACAGGCGGCACGGTTTGCGCCAGCACTTTATGTACACTGGCGATATGTCTTAGCAGCACGCCTTCGGTGCGCTCCAGATCGTAGAGTTTGATGTAGCCGGCGAAGTCGACATAGTTTTCCACCATCTCGCGCACGATGCTCTTGGGGCGTATGTTTTCCTGGCCCACCCAAGGGTGCAGCACCGAGAAGGCATTGAAGGTGTTGTAGATAAATTCCCGCTGCGGTTTGGGATACTCCAGCTCGTCGAGCTTGGCGATGCGCTCTTCAAACTCAATGCCTTGTTGCTTCATCTCGGCCATTTTTTCGGTTTTCAGTGCATCCAGTTGCCGCCGCAAAATGATGTCGGGATTTTCCAGAATGGCTTCGATGAGCGTGATCATGTCGAGCGGATAAGTAGGACTGTCTGCCTCCAGTAGCGCCAGCGTGTCGATCAAATAGAGTGAGAGCGCATGGTTGAGCGAGAAGTCTTCCTGCAGGTCGATATTCAGGCGCAGCTTGCTGCCGTTGGTGCGCTCGGCTTTGGGAATTATTTCGATGATCTTGCGTTCCAGCAGCGAGCGAAACAGTTGCCATGCACGTTTGCCATGCGCTTTCTTGCGCGTCGCCGTTTCATGGCTGTCACGAATTATCTGTTGCATGGCGCGGCAGCCATCGCTCTTGCGGCTCAGCACTTGCAGCAACATGCCATGAGTAACTTCGAAGCGCGAGACGAGCGGCTCCGGTGGTGCAGTTTGCAACTTGGTAAAGGTCTCCGCCGACCAACTGACAAATTTGTCCGGCGGCTTGCGCTTGACGATCTTCTTCATCTTCTTGGGGTCGCCAGCGGCCTTGGCTTCCAGCTTGGCATTCTCGATGACATGCTCGGGCGCCATGCACACGACAAAGCCGATGTTGTCAAAACCCTTGCGGCCAGCGCGACCGGTGATCTGGTGGAAGTCGCGCGCAGTCAGTGTGGCCACTTTGGCGCCGCTATATTTGCTCAATTTGGTCAATAGCACCGTGCGTATCGGCACGTTGACGCCCACGCCGAGCGTGTCGGTGCCGCAGATGATTTTCAACAGCCCTTTTTGCGCCAGTTGCTCGACCAGTACGCGGTATTTCGGCAGCAGCCCGGCATGGTGCAGGCCAACGCCGTGGCGCAGGAAGCGCTTGAAGTCCTTGCCATAGGGGCTGCTGAATTTCACACCGATCAGCGCCTCGGCCAGCGCAGCTTTTTCGGCAGTCGTACAGTAGTTCTGACTCATCAAGTCCTGGGTGGTTTGCGCCGCATCATTTTGCGTGAAGTGCACGACATAAACAGGGCTTTGGTTGGCCTCGATCAAGGCCATCACGGTCGATTCCAGCGAGGATTTTTCTTCATAGCGAAATTGCAAGGGCACTGGCCGCGTTACCGATGCTACTACTGTCGTCACCTCACCGGTCAGTCGTGTCAGCTCCCGCTCAAACAGCGCGGTGGAACCCAGCGTGGCAGACATCAGCAGAAAGCGGGCTTTGCTCATCGTTAGCAGCGGCACCTGCCACGCCACGCCGCGTGAGTTGTCGGAGTAGTAATGAAATTCATCCATGATGACGTCACGAAAGGGTGCGTCAGCTCCCTCTGCCAGCGCGACATTGGCGAGGATCTCCGCCGTGCAGCAGAGGATCGGGGCATTGCGGTTGACGGTAGCGTCGCCCGTGGCGATGCCTACATTCTCGGGACCGAAATCGCGGCACAGCGCGAGGAATTTTTCATTCACCAGCGCCTTGATCGGGCAGGTATAAACGCTGCGGTGGCCGCGGGCCATGGATTTGAAATGCAGGGCAGTGGCGACCAGCGATTTGCCGGAGCCGGTGGGTGTATTGAGGATGACATTCCTGTCATCAAACAACTCCAGAATGGCTTCTTCCTGCGCTGCATAGAGTTCCAGCTTACGCTCAGCTACGTAGTCAAGAAAACGGTCAAGCAATTCCCCGCCGGAACAATCGTGATGGGCGGGAAGACGGCGGAGCAGGGCATTGTCGGTCATGAAATTTTACGGGGTCCACAGTGGCGAACCGCACTGGGTTCTGTTCGGAGAGAGTCGGGTTTATTGACTCCATGATTGAGGCGGCGGTCTTACTGCTGTTCATCACCTGAAAGAGGAGCCACTGTTCCCCTTTTCTTTACGATGACTCGCATTTTCTCCCATGTATCGTCAATGGCGATACCTTACAGGCGGTGCCTGCAAAGCACAAACAGCTTTGGGATTTTTCATTGATGACGAAATCAGAGAACCAACCGGTTAGTCGCTATACCAATGGTCTTGAGCTCGGCGCCCATCATGTCTGCCATACCGAGCAGCAGGTTGGAGGTTGGCTCGTCTTCATTTGACTTGATATGGCGATTGCCTTTTAGACGACCACCGGCACTGCCCACCAACAAGGCTGGCACGTTGTGTCGGTCATGCACCAGACCATTGCTCATACCAGCACCGAAATACAGCAGTGAGGTGTCAAGCAAATTGCCGTCGCCTTCCGGCGTGCTTCTGAGTTTTTCCACGAAGGCGGCAAATTTAATCATGTGATAGCCGGTGATGCGTGAGTAGCGGTCGATGCTCTCCGGGGTGTTCTTGTGATGTGAGACGTTATGGTGTGGTTCGTTCACACCAATGTGCGCATAGCTGCGGCCGCTCGCTTCGTGGCCCACCATAAAGCTGAAAACGCGCGTCATGTCGCCTTGAAAGGCCAGATGCATCAAGTCGTAGGTCAGCGTCATGTGTTCATCGAAGCTGGCGGGAATGCCGACTGGCCCGTCGGCGGCATTGGCAATGACGCCTGAACGCGCAGACAAGCGCTGTATCTGGCTTTCGGTGCGGCGGATATTGGTGAGGTATTCGTCGAGCAGATTGCGGTCACCCGCGCCCAACATGCGGTCAAGACGCTTGGACTCGTCAAGCACCGAATCCAGCATGCTCTGTTTGATCTGCAAGCGGCTCAGGCGTTGTTGGGCAGTGCCAGGGTCGCCAAACATGCGTTCGAAAGTCACCTGCGGGCTGATGGAAATCGGCAAGGGGCTAAGGTCGTCGTACCAGGCCATGGAATTGTAAAAAATGCAGGGATAGTTATCGCAGGCGCCGGCCGCAGTGCCCATGTCTTCGGTGCCCACTTCCAGCGAGCGGATTGGCGTGTCGCCGGCAATGGCATC
>CANCGR010000098.1 GCA_947377625.1 Gammaproteobacteria bacterium
CTGGCCGTTGCCGCCCATGGAGCCTGAGGCTTTCAGCTGGTCATAGTCCTGCCGCTTGTCATGGTCCTTGAGCACTTCATAGGCTTCGGCCACTTCCTTGAACATCTGCTCGGCGTTTTTTTCCTTGCTCACGTCAGGATGATAGCGACGGGCCAACCGCTTGTAGGCCTTCTTGATCTCATCGGTGGTAGCCTTGGTCTCGACACCGAGGATCTTGTAGTAATCCTTGAATTCCATATTCTGGCCTGCTGTTTATGGCTGCCGATAATCTAGCAAATACCGGATTTTGTGACTTGACCCAGCTCATGCAGAAGCCGGGAGTTTGGAATTCCCTGCCACCACTCTACAATGTACACCCAATAACCTCTGTTACCTGCCCCACGGAGTTGCCGTTGTCAGCCTATTCGCGCCGCTTTCCACAGACCCGCATGCGCCGCATGCGCCGTGACGATTTCAGCCGCCGCCTTATGCGGGAAACCGTACTGACACCGGACGATCTTGTCTATCCGATTTTCGTGGTGGAAGGCAAAGGCCAGCGTCAGGCAATTGAGTCAATGCCCGGCATCGAACGACTGAGTGTTGATCTGCTGGCCAGGGAAGCCCGGATGATTGCTTCCCTTGGCATTCCGGCAATTGCGTTGTTCCCCGTTACCGATCCTGCCTGCAAAACCCTGGACGGACGGGAAGCCTTCAATCCCGATGGTTTGGCCCAACGTGCAGTACGGGCAGTGAAAGAAGCTTGTCCTCAGCTTGGTGTGATCACTGATGTGGCGCTCGATCCCTTTACCACGCATGGACAAGACGGCCTTATCGATAGCACTGGCTATGTGCTGAACGACCAAACTGTGGAAACACTGGTAAAACAGGCGCTGTCACACGCCGCCGCCGGTGCTGACATCGTGGCACCGTCTGACATGATGGATGGCCGCATCGGTGCGATTCGTGAGGCGCTTGAGCAACAAGGCCACATTCACACGCGTATTCTTGCCTACTCCGCGAAATATGCTTCTGCCTATTACGGCCCCTTTCGTGATGCAGTGGGCTCGGCCGGCAATCTCGGCAAGAGCACGAAAGAGAACTACCAGATGGACCCTGCCAATGCGCGCGAAGCCTTGCAGGAAGTGGCGCTTGATCTCGCCGAAGGGGCCGACATGGTGATGATCAAACCCGGCTTGCCCTATCTCGACATCGTCAAGGCGGTGAAAGATGAATTCGGTGTGCCGACTTTCGTGTATCAGGTGAGCGGTGAATATGCGATGCACATGGCCGCGTTCGAAAAGGGCTGGCTTGATGCCGACAAGGTGATGTTTGAATCCACCCTGGCGATCAAACGTGCCGGCGCCGATGCCGTTCTGACCTATTTCGCACTGGCGCTGGCCCGCAAACTCAATCAATAGCCACGACCTATAAGTGCCATAGACCTTATTTATGGCAGTTCCCTTGATTCCCGACCCTTAGCCCTTATCATTAGCGGGCAAGAAAACAGTTTAATTAACAGGTAATTTTATGAGTCAGCCTCTTAGCCATGCCACTGCTGTCAGCCCCGGTGCAATCAGCCATATCACTGATGACAGTTTCGAACAGGATGTTTTGAAAGCGTCAGGTCCCGTGCTGGTGGATTTCTGGGCCACCTGGTGCGGCCCCTGCAAAATGATCGCGCCCGTGCTGGAAGAACTGTCCGGGGAATATGCCGGCAAAGTGAAAATCTGCAAGATGGATGTGGACGCCAATCCCGCCACTGCACCGAAGTTCAACGTCAAAGGCATCCCGACGCTGATCCTGTTCAAGAACGGCGAAGTTGCCGGCAAGAAAGTGGGCGCGATGAGCAAATCACAGCTGGCTGCGTTCATCGACAGCACGATTTGAGCTGAGCTCATCATTGGTTTTTACGCTCTGGTGCCGCAGTCACAGATACCGGCACCAGAGCAACAATCATCACGTCGCAACACCCTCTTTAAAGCCTTATTACTGCCATAATATTTTCTGGACATCCTGAAAATACGGTGCTAGATTTCGGCCATCTCTCGCTCCAAACCCCTTTTCCCTTAGCAGACTTTAAACCTGCCGCTCAGCATAATCACGCGGGCCTGCTAGCAAATTCGACTGTCAGTTCAGACCTAACTGTTCAACACCAAACCGTTCATACAAAAAAGCCAAAAACCTTACTCATAAAACATACGGTATCCCTTTATTCGCAATATTTGCATTAACTGCATCCGCATGCCTGCTGCCTTGCAGGCTTCTATCAACCCTCTGACAAATCCAGGTTATTCCCATTAGCACCCGTACCCTCACCATGCCTGCCAACGATCGCAACGACGATCAACCCCAAGAAAATGCGCCTGTCGAAGCCGCAGCAGCTGAACGCTCTAATGAACGTGCGACTGAACGCTCAGGCGAGCGCGCTGAACGCGCCGAACGCCCTGAGCGCAATAACAGCGAGCGTCCACAAGGTCGCGGCCATCACCGCAATGCCGGTGGCGGTGGTGGTGCACGCCACGAACGTGGTGAGCGTCCCGAACGTGGCAATGGTGGCGGCGAACGCAATGGCAACGGCGGTGGTGGCGAGCGCAATGGCAATCGCCACGGTGGTGGCGACCGTAATTTCGATCGCGCCAACCGGGGCGATCAGAACGATGCTGCTGATGTGGAAACCAGTGCCGAGAAGGCCGAACGCGCGCTGCTGCACCCCAGTCTGAGTGCGCCGATGAGCCTGACCGAGCTCAAGAAAAAACCGATTTCTGAATTGCTGCAAACTGCCGAAGCAATGGGCATTGAGAACGTCTCGCGCACCCGCAAGCAGGATGTAATTTTCCAATTGCTCAAGCGCCATGCCCGTAACGGTGAAGACATTCACAGCGACGGCGTACTGGAAATTCTGCAGGACGGCTTCGGCTTTCTGCGCACGGCAGATGGTTGCTACCTGGCCGGCCCGGATGATATCTACGTAAGCCCAAGCCAGATCCGCCGCTTCAACTTGCGTACTGGTGACAGCATCAGCGGCAAGATCCGCCCACCCAAAGAAGGCGAGCGTTATTTCGCACTGCTGAAGGTCGACGAGATCAACTTCGACCGCCCTGAGAATTCCCGCACCAAAGTATTGTTCGAAAACCTGACGCCGCTGTTCCCCGACAAGCGCCTCAAGCTCGAAGCCGGCAACGGCAGCACCGAAGACTTGAGCTCGCGCACCATCGACTTGATTGCACCCATCGGCAAAGGTCAGCGCGGCTTGATCGTGTCACCACCGAAAGCCGGTAAAACGCTGATTCTGCAGAATATCGCCCAAGCCATCACGCGTAATTCACCGGAATGTCGTTTGATCGTATTGCTGATCGACGAACGTCCGGAAGAAGTCACCGAAATGCAGCGCTCTGTGCGCGGCGAAGTGGTGGCTTCCACTTTCGACGAACCACCTTCACGTCACGTACAAGTGGCCGAGATGGTGATCGAAAAAGCCAAGCGACTGGTTGAACACAAAGAAGACGTGGTGATTCTGCTCGACTCCATTACGCGTCTGGCGCGCGCCTACAACACCATCATTCCCTCATCCGGCAAAGTACTGACCGGCGGCGTGGATGCCCATGCACTCGAACGCCCGAAACGTTTCTTCGGCGCTGCGCGTAACATCGAAGAAGGCGGCAGCTTGACCATCATCGCCACCTGTTTGATTGAAACCGGCTCGAAGATGGACGAAGTGATTTACGAAGAATTCAAAGGCACCGGCAACATGGAATTGCATCTCGACCGCAAAATGGCCGAGAAGCGCGTTTACCCTGCCATCAATGTACGCCGCTCCGGTACGCGTCGCGAAGATTTGCTGACTACCGAAGAAGAGCTGCAACGCATGTGGATTTTGCGCAAGCTGCTGACGACGATGGAAGATGTGCCAGCCACTGAGTTCATTCTTGATAAGCTCAAAGATACCAAAACCAACGATGAGTTTTTCAGTTCGATGAAACGCAAGTAAGGTTCTCTTGTTCTCTGACCTACGCGAATTTCTGGCTTTCCTCGAAAAATCTGGTGAATTGAAACGCATCAAGATTCCTGTCGATCCGAATCTGGAGATGACGGAAATCTGTGATCGCACGCTGCGAGCTGAAGGGCCGGCGCTGCTGTTTGAAAATCCCACAGGTTATGCGATGCCGGTGCTTGGCAATCTGTTCGGTACGCCGAAACGGGTGGCATTGGCGATGGGCCGTGACGATGTAGCGTCGCTGCGTGAAGTCGGCAAGCTGCTCGCCTTCCTGAAAGAACCGGAACCGCCAAAAGGGTTTCGTGATCTGCTCGACAAGGCTCCTCTCTTCAAACAAGCACTTAATCTGGCACCCAAAGAAATCAGCAAACCTGTATGCCAGGAAGTCGTACTGACTGGCGATGCGGTTGATCTTGATCTGTTACCGATTCAAACCTGCTGGCCTGATGACGTTGGCCCCTTGATGACGTGGCCGTTGGTGATCACGCGCGGCCCATTGAAAGAGCGGCAGAATCTTGGCATCTATCGCATGCAAAAGATCGGCAAGAACCGTTTGATCATGCGCTGGTTGTCGCATCGTGGCGGCGCGCTGGATTTCCGTGATTTTCAGGAAAAGCATCCGGGCCAACCGTTTCCGGTAGTGGTCGCGCTTGGCGCTGATCCGGCTACTACACTGGCAACGGTAACGCCGATTCCCGATACCTTGTCTGAATATGGTTTCGCCGGCTTGCTGCGCGGCAGCAAAACGGAAGTAGCCAAAGCGCTGACCTGCAATCTGCAAGTGCCCGCCACTGCCGAGATCATTCTCGAAGGCGTGCTGCATCCCGGCGACCTGGCTGACGAAGGTCCGTTCGGTGATCACACCGGCTACTACAATGAAGTCGAAAAATTCCCGGTGTTCACTGTCACTACGATCACACACCGCAAGAATCCGATTTATCACAGCACTTACACAGGGCGCCCGCCGGATGAGCCGGCAATTCTCGGCGTCGCGCTTAACGAAGTGTTCGTGCCGATCATCCAGAAACAATATCCGGAGATCGTCGATTTCTATTTGCCACCGGAAGGTTGTTCCTATCGCCTCGCGGTAGTCAGCATTCGCAAACAATATCCTGGTCACGCCAAGCGTGTAATGATGGGCGTGTGGTCATTCCTGCGGCAATTCATGTACACGAAGTTTGTGATCGTGGTGGATGCCGACATCAACATTCGCGACTGGAAAGATGTGATCTGGGCGATGACGACTCGCATGGACCCGGTGCGCGACACCATCAGCATGGAAAACACACCGATTGATTATCTGGATTTTGCATCGCCCGTGTCAGGACTCGGCTCCAAGATGGGCTTTGATGCCACTAGCAAGATCGGCGGCGAAACCACCCGCGAATGGGGCAGGCCGATCAGCATGAGCCAGGAAGTGAAAGAGCGCGTTGATGCGCTGTGGAAGGATCTGGGGATTTGATAATTTGGGGGCAGAGTAAAATTTGCTCGAGGATCACGGTGATGCGGCCAGTCTCTTGGTGCTTTATGCTGGTGCTGGGCATAGTACTCAGCTCCGACGCTGCCCTCTCGCAATCGGCCCCTTGCCCTTCCCCGCTCAGATACGGCAACAACGTCGCCGCCGCTCACTACGCGACCATCAACGGCGTTCGCCTCTACTACGAAATTTATGGCCAAGGCCCACCGCTACTGGTCATGCATGGCAACGATGGCTCGATCGTCAGCATGTCGTGCCAGATCGCCTACTTCTCGAAATCACACAAAGTGATCGCAGTGGATGGTCGTGGCCGTGGCAACAGCGAAGACGGCAAGGCCCGCTTCACGTTTGAGCTGCAAGCGGACGATTTCGCTGCATTGCTTGATCATGAGCATATCGACAAGGCGGATCTGCTGGGGCACAGCGATGGCGGCATCATCGCGCTGGTGATGGGCATTCGCCATCCGGACAAGGTCAACCGCATCGTAGCCGCATCACCCAACCTGCGCCCCGATGCGCTGGTCGATGCTCTGCTCACCAACATGAAACAGAGTCTTGCCTACGTAAACGACAGACTTGCTGCCGGCGACAAAAGCGAGAACTGGAGCCGGCTGAAGCGTCAGATTGAACAGGATCTCGACGAGCCGCACATTTCGCTGCAGCAGTTGCGCACCATTCGTGCGCCGGTGCTGCTGGCCCAAGCGGAACAGGACTTGATCAAAGCGGAACACTTTCAGGAAATGTCCCGCAACTTGAGCCAGGGGCGGTTGCTGGTCGTGCCAAAAACGATTCACCAGAACCTGCCCACCACATCGTTGTTTAACAGCGAAGCAGCCAGGTTTCTGGCAGGGTCAGAGTAAAATTTCCTGAACTCCGACCTCCTGTTTCACAGCGGGAATTCGAAAATCATTTTCACTGTCCAAGGGTCAGTGGCACCGTTAAGCCCCTTGCCGATGCCGAAGTTGAACGGCAACGGCCCGGTCTCGACATCAGCAGTGATGAACAACATCTGCGCCTGATCTTTGCGGGCATCAAACTCATGCCACGAACCCTTCTCGTTGTAATACTCAAGACCGAGCGACACGCCTTCTTTCACACGGCGCGAAACCTTGTAACCCAGCGAAAAATCCGGGTTGTGTGGCTGCATGCTTTCCTGGCTATGCGAAAGCGTTGAGCCGAACACGGGATTGACGGCGAACAACCAGTCATCGGTACGATAGCCAATCATCGTGCGCAGCTCGGCACCATAACGTGCCGCATCGAACTCTTTGGAAATATTGCTCAATTCCAGATTGGCACCGGCGAACCAGCCGCGACCATCAACGGTTTTCACCGGCAGCCACTTCATGCGCAGTTTGTAACCGGCAATTCGGTAGCTGCCTTCTTTGAACGCAGTCGGCACATACAGCCCCGCTTCAAAATCATCGGTGAGACCGTAGGAAAATTCAGGGGTCATGCGCAGACCGTGATGCGTAGTGACCTCACCCGGATAGTCTTGCTGATCAAGACCATTGGCTGTGAAGTTGGTGTGCAGTTCGAGGCCAAAGTCACCGGGCTTGCTGATGTCGTCGGTGTAGACCTGGATTTCATCCGGCAGCGCCGCTTGTGCGCGTGTGGCAAGCAGCAAAGAGAGAGCAACCAAAGTCAGACCAGAACGCATTTCAATCACCATACAAGTTGCGCACACGAGCGCGAGGCCAAGAATGCTAGCTGATTTTTCGAATGGCAACACAAGGCTTTTTAGTAGCGTGTGTGGTGGAAATGTGAATTTTCGGTAACGACTGACCACTGCTGCTACTGGCATCCCGGGTTTTCTCGGCTATCATCAGAACGCCACAACTCCTGCCCCAGAACCAATAAAATCAGAAGGAGATCGCATGACTGCCTCATCTTGTTACACCCGCTCCCTCAAAACAGCCAGTGCGCTACTGCTCGCTGCCACGGTGCTGTTTCAATCAGCCCCGTTGTTGGCGCATCACAGCGCTGCCCTGTTTTATTCAATGGACAAGAAGATCTCATTGAAAGGGGAAGTGACCCGCTTCAATTTTCGCAACCCGCATGCAATTCTCGAGTTGTCTGTAAAGAACGCCAAGGGTGAGATTGAGCGTTGGACCTGCGAAACGTCAGCACCTTCGGCGTTGCGCCGACGCGGCTGGAGTCAGGAAAGTATTTTACCGGGTGAGATCGTCACCATCGATGGCATTCCTGCCAGCGACGGCACCAAGCTGATGCGCATCACCGGAGTCACCAAGGCCGACGGCACCATGGTCGGCGTTTCTACCAGGATCGATGACTGATATGAAACTTCTGAAACCTTCTGCTGTTTTGTTACTGGGCCTTGCCTGTGCATTGCCCGCTTTCGCGCAACCTGATTTGTCAGGCTACTGGCTGATCAGTTTTGGCCAGGTGCCACCGGTGCGCGCTGCCTC
>CANCGR010000099.1 GCA_947377625.1 Gammaproteobacteria bacterium
TCCAGCAGGCTGTTGCCGGCTTCCTGTGATTTGGCATCCTTGGTGGGTCCGACCGGGGTTACTACCGCTTCCACGCCGTCTTTGGTTTTCAGCAGTTTCATGCGCAAATTGAAGGATTGCAGTTTGTCGCCATCACCTATCAGGCCACCGAGCGTCCACACTTTGTGAAACATGCCCGGCTCTTCTACCTTGGCGCCATCAGCAGGCTTGCCGGGGACATAGACCACGTCAAAAACTCCTTGATCGGCATCCGAAGCTTGCACATCAACACCGGCTCGCTTCAGTGCACGCGCCAATGCGGCCCAGCAACGATCGTAATCGGCACGCAACAGCAACACGTCACTGCCACCTGGCGTGGTATCAATGGCCGCCTTGCCGTTGCTGCTGATATTGCCGGCCAAAAACGACACCGATGAAGCCTGATAGAGATCTGCTACATCTGCCAGGAAGCCGGACAGTGAGGAAAGCACAGTGTATTCAGTGTCCGGGTTCATCGATTTCGCAGGAAATGGAATCTGGGCAATGACTGGCGCGGCTTGCGGCGCTTCAATCTGTAGCATATGGATCTCGGAGCTGTTGTCCTGGAAACCAGGTTCGACTACAACCCTGAATTTTTCCTGCGTGGTGACGTTGCCGGCCAGCACAAACCAGCCCGTTTCCATCACACCTGTATTGGGATTTTCAGAAGCGACCACCACGTTGTTCTTGCGCCAGTAATCCTTGAGACGGGGCCAGAGCTGACTTGGGCTTACGTCAACAATGATCCAGGCATTTTTGTCCATGCGCTGGATGACCACTTCACGATCTGATTTGCCTTCGATGTCTCGCGGAGGCGGTGCATCCAGAAAAGCCTGCTGCTTCTTGGTGGCCGGTGCTGGCAGATCGGGAATTACCAGCAAATCGTCGATGACGAAACTGTCTTTACCTTGCGGCACTTTGGTACGCGGAATGGTTTCTGCCTTTAGATAATCGCCTTTATGGTCGCGGAATATCCCGTTGTCCCCCACCACTTTGCCCGCGCCCGGCACCTTGGCCATCATCGAACACCCGCTGATTACCACGCAGACAGAAATACCGGCGAGAGTGCTGATGGCATATTTATAGCTGTGCAAATTCATAGGACTCCAGTGCTGTGCAGGGTAGCTGCCAGTCTGCTGTGGAATTTTTCATCAAGTTCAACCAGCGGCAATCTCAACGAGCCGGTCATTTTGCCCATCTTAGCCAAGGCCCATTTCACTGGCACCGGGTTGCCCTCCAGAAACAGGTCTTGATGCAAGGCGGCAATCTTGTCATTCAATGCTCTGGCTTGTTGCACCAGTTGTTCTTGTTCCTTGCCACTGGCTGAATGAGCCTGCAAACCCAGCCTGCAGATCTGTGCCATTTGCGCAGGTGCCACATTGGCGGTGACCGAGATGTTGCCTTTGGCGCCCATAAGGATCAGTTCAAGCGCGGTGGCATCATCACCGGAATAAATCGCGAAATCCTGTGGGCAGCGTGACAAAAGTTCACGGCCGCGCTCCAGATTGCCGGTGGCTTCCTTGACCCCGATGATATTCGGCACTTTGGCCAGAGCCACCACGGTATCGGGCAGCATGTCACAGGCAGTACGTCCGGGCACGTTATAAAGAATCTGCGGAATCGCCACACTTTCTGCAATACGGATGTGATGGGCAATCAGGCCACGTTGGCTGGGCTTGTTGTAATAGGGAGTCACCAACAGGCAGGCATCGGCGCCGGCCTCTTTGGCGGCCTGGGTCAGTTCAATGGCTTCGCTGGTGGAGTTGGCGCCAGTACCCGCAATCACCGGCACCCGGCCGGCGCTGACCCGCACTGTCTCGCGGATAACTTCGCAATGTTCATCAACGCTCAGGGTGGCAGACTCGCCGGTAGTACCTACCGCAACAATGGCATTGGTTCCGTTGGCTACATGCCATTCAACCAGCGCGGCAAGACTTTGGTAGTCAACGCTGCCGTCGCGAGCCATGGGGGTAACCAGGGCAACAATACTGCCTTCTATCATGCCAACCTCTTGTGATTGTTTGCTAAAACCCGGCAACTAATTTGCCTGCAACAGCGCCTGCAGCAGTGCTTTCAACAGTGAGCACCTATGTGCGCGCGTGTACGATTGGGGGTACTGCCCAAAGACCGATTATCGGCAGCGGGGCGGATTCTAGCGCAATGGAATTTGGTTGGCACATGCCAATCCTGAGCTTTGGCGTCATTCTTCAGCAGGCTCATTCTTCAGCAGGATAGTGGCTTACGGGCCAGGCCCTGATGATGGCCTTGATGAAGGTGGCCAGAGGAATCGCAAAAAAAACGCCCCAGAACCCCCATAAACCGCCGAAAACCAGTACTGCTGCGATGATGGCTATCGGATGCAGAAACAACTTTTCCGAGTACAGGATCGGCACCAGGATATAACCGTCCAGTACCAGCAAGACCACATACACCATCATCAAATGGTACCACTCGGGGGAAAAGCCCCATTGGACAAAACCCACCAGGAACACCGGGATAGCCACCACCTTGGCACCCACGTAAGGAATGATGATGCAGAAAGCGACCAGCACCGACAGCAATAACGGATAGCGCAACCCCAGCCACGAAAACGCCACAAAACAACATCCTCCCACCAGCAGGATTTCCAAGGCCTTGCCACGCACGTAGTTGGCTAGCTGGTCGTTCATTTCGTGCCATATCTGAGCCATGATCGGCCGTTTTTTCGGCAGCCAGTTCTCCATCCACTCCAGCAATCTGGACGAATCCGTCATCATGAAAAACACCAGAATTGGTACCAGTATCGTGTAAACCATCCAGGTAACAATGCGTGTAACGCTGGTAAAGGAGTAGCCCAGCATGGTCTGCCCGACTGAAGCAACTTGCGCTTGCATGGCTTTGAGCAATTGATCTACCTGATCATTGGTGAACACATCCGGATAGTCTCTTGGCAGGGTCTGGAGCAAGGCCCGCAGGCGCTCGCTCATCTGCGGCAAATTGTTCGCGAAAGAGGTCAGGCTGTTCCAGATGAAAGGCAGGAACACCAGCATCACTGCCAGCAGTACACCTATGAACAGGAAATAAACCAGATACACCGCCAGCTTGTGCGGCACATGCAAACGATCCAGGCCATTCACAAGGCCCTGCAACAGATAGGAAAGCACGAGGCTCCACAACAACGGCGCCAGAACGCCACCCATTGTCATGAGCACCACCACGAGCGTGGCTATCAGTCCGGTGAAGATGATTGCCTCTTCTTCGGAAAAATATCTTTTGTACAAACCGTGTAAAACTTTTCTCATAAAGCGGCCATTCAGGCAGGGATGTGCATCATTTCTTCATCAGCAAATAGACAAAGCGGTCTTCACGCTTTTCTGAACTCAGTAACTGGTTGCCACTCTGTTCGGCAAACACCTGAAAATCACGTTCTGATGCGGGGTCGGTAGCCACCACTTTCACAATTGATCCTGATTGCAAACGATTCAACGCCTGCTTGGTTTTCAACAGTGGCATAGGGCACGTCAGGCCCGACAAATCCAGTTCAAGTGTGGCTGTTTGGTTCATCGCTTCATTCTAGCAAGCGACACGGCAAAAACCGAGTTTAAAGCGTCAATATTCTGTATGATTGATTGGAATCGATGAATGAACCAAGACCGACAATTCCGAACCGCCGCATTCCGGGCCAGCGCATGCCATTCAAACCGAAACTACTTTCCATCACTTGCCTGACCTTGTTGCTCGCAGGTCACGGGGCGCAGGCGCAGGTCAATCTGCCGGTGCTGGGTGATGCAGTATCAGGCACGATCTCCAGCCAGGAAGAATATGAGTACGGTCGCGAGTTTTTCCGCTCAGTCCGCAAACAAACACCGACCCTGAATGATCCGCTCATTGCAGAATATATCTCCAACCTCACCTACAAATTGGCGGTGAACAGCGAGCTCACTGATCACAGGCTTGAATCCATTCTGATTGACAGCCAGGTACTCAATGCCTTTGCGGCACCGGGCGGCGTGGTTGGCGTCAATGCCGGTTTGTTTCTGAATGCAGCCAACGAGGGGCAATTCGCCTCGGTGCTGGCACATGAGCTTGCCCATCTTTCACAGCGCCACTACGCCCGCTCAGTCGAAGACAGTCGTAACAACACACTCCCCAATATCGCAGGTCTGTTGGCCAGCTTGGCCGTGGCAGCCACTGTGGGCGGCGATGCTGGCCAAGCTGCATTAATGGCCAACCAGGCGCGCACTATCGACAATCAACTGCGCTTCAGCCGTAGTCATGAACAAGAAGCAGACAGCATAGGCATCCGCACGCTCTACAACGCCGGCTTCAATCCCGAAGATATGGCCGGCATGTTTGAGGGGATGCTGCATTCGCGCAACTTCGGCGAGCGTGTCCCTGAATTCATGTCTACGCATCCACTCGATGAAAACCGCATAGCCGACAGCAGAAACCGGGCGAATGCCTACCCAAAGGTGAATTACATCCAGAGCCCGGAATTTTTGATCATGCGCGAACGCGTGCGGATCAACTATGCCAAAAAGCCGGAAGCTGAAATTTCTGAACGCCAACGCATGCTGCCGCAACTCAATGGCGCTGCAGCCGATGCCGCCAACTACGGCATAGCATTGGCGCAAATGAAAACCGGCCAGCACCTGGCAGCAACCGAAAGTCTGGCGCCGCTGCTGGCCAAAGAGCCCTCCAGAATCAGTTATCTGATGCTGCAGGCCGAAATCGCGATGTCAGCCAATGAATATCCGCGCGCCATTGCTGTGCTTGAAGCAGCACTCAAGCTCAATCCCGACAACCACGCACTGACCATGACCTACGCCACTGCTCTCACCAAGGCCCGTCGTTACAAGGACGCTGCCAGCGTGCTGGAACAACACTCGATCAAGTATCCTGATGACATGCAGCTGTGGTTCGACCTGGCAGAAGTGGAAGGCCTGGCGGGCAACATCAGCAAGGTGCATCAGGCGCGGGCGGAGTATTTCATTACGATTGGCGACTTCGCCCACGCGAAAGATCATCTCAACTTTGCAATGAATCAGGAAACCGACAAGCTGGCACTTGCCAAACTGAGGCAACGCCAGGATTACATCAGAAATACCGAGAAGAAATACTATCGCTGAGAGCGGAATTCCAGCATCCGCTGCAAAGGAATCAACGCCAGACGGCCCAGTTCCGCATCCACTTCTATCTTGTTGTTATGCAGCTCCAGCGTGGAGCGCAAGGATGACAAGGTATTCATCCCCATCCAGGGACATTGCGCACAACTACGGCACGTGGCGCCTTCACCTGAAGTAGGCGCCATGTAAAAGATTTTGTCGGGCGCTTGCTGCTGCAGCTTGTAGAAGATGCCGTGATCGGTCGCAACGATAAAGGTCGACTCACTGCGTGATTGTGCCGCCTTGATGATTTGTGTGGTTGAACCTACGACATCAGCCAGTTCCAACACGCCATAGGGCGATTCCGGATGCGCCAATACTGCGGCTTCCGGATACAGATGCATCATGTCCTGCAGCGCCTTGACCTTGAACTCCTCATGGACGATGCAGGCCCCATCCCACAGCAGGATGTCATCGCTGCCGAGCTTGCGCTGGATATAGCGACCCAGATGCTTGTCAGGCGCCCATATCACTTTCTTGCCTTGCGACAGCACATGATCGACCACATCCACCGCAATGGCTGACGTGACTACCCAGTGCGACAAAGCCTTCACTGCTACCGAGGTATTGGCATAGACGACAACTTAGTGATCGGGATGTGCCCGGCAGAAAAGTGAAAACTGGTCAGCAGGACAGCCAATATCCAGCGAGCACGTCGCTTCCAGCGTGGGCATCAGCACAGTTTTTTCCGGATTGAGGATCTTGGCAGTCTCGCCCATGAAGCGCACACCCGCCACCACCAGCGTGCTGGCGTCTGACTTTGCACCGAACCTGGCCATTTCCAGCGAGTCTGCAACAAAGCCACCGGTTTCCTCGGCCAGCGACTGCAAAGCGGGACTTGTGTAGTAGTGCGCAACCAGCACCGCATTTTGTTGCTGCAACAACTGTTTGATTGCAGCGCGGTCGGCCGCTTCTTCGGCAGGGGTAAGGCAGATTTGTTGTGGCACGCGGTCGAGCCATGCCCGTACTGTGGCACGATCGGCCACTGCGCCAGACACATCAGTTGCTGTGGATTCATTTGCAGACATGCACGTACTCCGCACTCACTGCCTGATCGCAAGACACCTTGAATCGACAGTAGGACTACTTTACAACATGCAGTAATTAAAAAGGCTGCCGAAGCAGCCCTTGAGAGGAATTGGTGGGTCGTGATGGATTCGAACCATCGACCAATTGGTTAAAAGCCAACTGCTCTACCAACTGAGCTAACGACCCTTTTTGGAGGCGCAAATAGTACTCAAAGCCAGAAAAAATTCAAGCTAAATTACACTCATTTATGCTGTTAGAACCGGTATTTGCATATGAGTCAGGGCTTGCAATTTTCTTAAACTCAATTTGTGACATAACGAGTCGGATCTGGCACTCCGGCTTCCAGAAAACCTTTCTTGCGGAAACGACAACTGTCGCACCTTCCACACGCTTCGCTTTCGTCATTCAACTGGTAACAAGACACTGTCAACGAGTAATCCACGCCTGCTGCGATACCGGCCTTGATTATCGCGGCTTTGTCCATTGCCAGCAGCGGCGCTTCAATTTTCAACGTATGGCCTTCTACCCCCGCTTTAGTTGCCAGACTGGCCATATGCTGAAAAGCTTCGATAAACTCAGGTCGGCAATCTGGGTAACCGGAATAATCCAGTGCATTAACACCGATAAATATCGCCTGTGCCTCCACTACTTCTGCCCAAGCCAGTGCAAATGCCAGAAAGATGGAATTTCTGGCGGGGACATAGGTAATAGGGATCCCCTCGCTTTCTCGCTCAGGTATGACCAGCGACGCATCAGTGAGAGCTGAACCACCCATGCCACCAAGGTCCATCTTGATGACCCTGTGCATTGCCGCTTGCATTGCCTTTGCAATAAGCCCCGCCGCTACCAGCTCCGCTATATGACGCTGCCCATAATCGAAACTCAGTGCGTAACACTCATAGCCCTGCTGCTTGGCAAGCGCCAGACAAGTGGCTGAATCCAGGCCGCCTGACAGCAGCACTACTGCTTTTCTGGTTTGTTCCATGACTAACGCCCAGCCGCATCTGCCCACAAATATTTGTGGAGTTGAATTTGTAATCGCACTTTCAGCCGGTCGCGCAAAATCCATTCAGCCAGCAACGCCGGCTCCAACTGGCCATGCACTGGTGAAAACAGAATTTCACTGACTTTGTCATTCAAGCCGAATTCCGACAAACGCGCTTTGGCCCAGTCATAATCGGTGGCATCAGTAACCACAAATTTGATCTGGTCTGTTGGTAACAGCCTGCCAAGATTTTCATAGATATTGCGATGCATCTCGCCCGATCCAGGTGTCTTGATGTCCAACACCTTGCTCACACGAGCATCCACGCCCGAGGTATCAATGGCACCACTGGTTTCCAGCGATACTTCATACCCTTGATCACACAGCGCTTCCAGCAAAGGCCAGCAGGCCTTCTGCGCGAGCGGCTCGCCGCCGGTGACGCATACATAGTGTGGCGACCATGAAGTCACGGTAGTCAGAATCTCCTCTATCGAAAGCAACATGCCGCCCGAGAATGCATAAGCAGTATCACAATAACCGCAACGCAAGGGGCAACCGGTGAGGCGCACGAACACTGTGGGCTTGCCTACGGTTCTCGCTTCTCCCTGTAACGAGTAAAAGATCTCGGTGATGCGCAGTTTTTCTGTCATCGTTTTTCAGATTAGTTATGAGGGGGCAAGGAACCACACT
>CANCGR010000100.1 GCA_947377625.1 Gammaproteobacteria bacterium
ACCGCACCATTTCACCCTTACCGCTGATCGCGCGCGCTTGCGCGCAGGCAGATCAGTGGCGGTATCTTTCTGTTGCACTTTCCGTAGGCTCGCGCCTCCCAGACGTTATCTGGCACCCTGCTCTATGGAGCCCGGACTTTCCTCCATGGAGTGCACGTAAATGCACATCCACAGCGATTGTCTGGCCGACTCACCAACCATGATAGGGGTTGCAGGATTTAAAACCAATCAGTCTTTAACTTGCTGCCATGCCAGCGCAGTGTCATAGAGCAGATTTTTTTTCTGGCCGGTAATCTTCGCAGCCAGCGCAGCTGCCTGACGTAAAGGCAGTTCCGACATCAGAATACGCAGGGTTTTTTCCGTTTCCGCATCAATCACTGCTTCTGATTTTTGTGTGCCAGCAACTACCAGCACAAATTCTCCTTTGCGCTGATTCTCGTCAGTTTGCACTTTGTTATGCAGCTCACTCAGTGTTGCCGGAATAATAGTTTCAAAAGTCTTGGTAAGTTCGCGTGCCAGTGTTGCAGGCCGCTGCGCTCCCATCACGGTCACCATGTCTTGCAAACATTCTTCGATGCGGTGTGGCGCTTCGTAAAACACATGCGTTCTCGGATCATTTTGCAATTCTTGCAGTCGCGCGATACGCGCTCCCTGCTTGGCAGGCAGAAATCCCTCGAACACAAAACGGTCAGTCGGCAAGCCGGCACAACTTAACGCAGCAATTACTGCACAAGGCCCGGGTATTGGCACCACTTTGCAGCCGCGTTGGTGCGCCAATCTCACCAGCTGAAAACCTGGATCGGAAACCAGCGGTGTACCAGCATCCGAAATAAGCGCAACGTCTTCGCCATTGGCTACTCTAAGCAGCAATTGCTCGCTGCGCTGCGCTTCGTTGTATTCATGACAAGACAGCATAGGCGTATTGATGCTGTGCGCTTGCAAGAGTCTGCCGCTGTGTCGCGTGTCTTCCACTGCAATCACAGCTACTTGCTGCAGCACTTTGATGGCGCGTTCGCTGAAATCCGCTACGTTACCGATGGGTGTGGCAACGATGTAGAGCGTTCCTGACATGGTCTCTCCTCAGACCGGCGCGTTGCCGGACTTCCATTTGATGTTGCACCCTACACTGGGCAGCTGTTCGGCAGACAGCGGCAGGTCTGCCAATGCGGCATTCAGTGCTGTGCGCAATTCAGTGCCGGTAACCGGGATGTCTGAGCCAGGGCGACTTGCATCCAGCCGGCCACGGTAAATCAGCTGGCGGTTGTTATCGAACAGGAAGAAATCCGGTGTGCAAGCAGCATCGTAGGCCAGCGCCACAGTTTGGGTTTCATCGAGCAAATACGGAAAACTGAAGCCAAAGTTAAGCGCTTCCAGTTTCATGTTATCCATGTTGTCTGCCGGGTAAGCCTGCGTGTCATTACTGCTGATGGCAACGAAAGCCACGCCCTTGCCTTGATAGTCGTTGGCCAGTGCCAGCAATTGCTGCCGCACATGTTTCACAAACGGGCAGTGATTACAGATGAACATTACCAGCAACAGTTTGCCTGCGTGAAAATTTTGCAATGAGTAGAACTTGCCGTCAGTAGCCGGTAATGAAAATTCCGGGGCAGCGGTGCCAAGCGGCAGCATGGTGGATGCAGTGAGTGCCATTGCAGATTCCAGTTGATTGAATAATTACGAAGGCATCTTGCCATGCCTGTCACAACTTAAAAACCAGGCCTTTTGCAATCGGTCTCTGCATTGCTCGTGCACGAGGATCACAGGTCAATTCGGAAGCTATCCGCTATACTGAGTCCTATAACTGCCAGCGATTCCCGTCCAATGGAAAGATTGTCACCCACTCTGCCTCGCCTGTTGCTGCTCAGCACGCTGGTGTTGGCTTCCTGCGCCGCACCGACCACACGCACCGAAGCACCCAGGACTCCAGTTGTGGAAGTCGAAACACAAGCAGCCAAGCCTGCAGCCAGTGATCTGTTGCAACAAGCCGGGCGCCTTACTTCCATCGAAGCGGCTGCACTCTACTTGCAGGCAGCGACCCTGCTGCATGATCAAGGCGATTTGGGTGGTGCCGTGAATACGCTGGATAAGATCGCCCCCATAGTGCTGACCCCCGCCATGAAAATAGAGTCAACACTACTCAGGGCTGACATTGCGACCGCCAGAACCTTGCCTCGCGAAGTGTTGTCTTTGTTGCAACCTGGGATACTGCCGCCATTGGATAGCTTCAGCGTTGACCAGAAGATCAAATTCCACAGCTTGCGAGCTGCAGCCCACGCAGCCACCGGCGCCACGCTTGCCAGCGCACTTGAACTGATCATCATGGATCCCTTGCTCAACCCTGGAATGCAGCGCAGCAACCACAACAACATCTGGCTCAAATTAAGTGCATTGCCGCAGGACGAGTTGCAAGCCTTGTCTGGCTCCACCGACGAAGCCGCAACACGCGGCTGGTATGAGCTGGCGCTTGTCGCGCGTTCGTACAGTACTGACATGGATCGCCAGCTCATTGAACTGGAACGCTGGAAGCTGGAATGGAGCAAGCACCCAGCCGCGCTGGTATTGCCCCCTCCGATGGAATTGCTGGAAACCCTCGCCCGTGAACGTCCGCGCCAGGTGGCCCTGCTGCTGCCCATGGGAACATCTGCCGGCACCGTCGTGGCCGATGCATTCATGAGTGCGTTCTACAACTTGCAGGAGCTGGGCGGGCAGGTGCCGGTCATCAGGTTTTATGACACTACTACCATCACAGACATCATGCCTTTGCATTTGCAGGCCCGCCAGGACGGCGCTCAACTCATCATTGGCCCCCTGCAAAAACCACTGGTGGCTCAACTACAGCAAGAAACCGATCTTGGTGTGCCTACCCTTGCGCTCAACAATCAGGAAGGCTTGGCACCGAAATCGCCGCTGCTCTATGAATTTGCCCTTTCACCTGAAGACGAAGCGCGCCAACTCGCTACCAAAGCCTGGACAGACGGACACCGGCGTGTCGCAGTGCTGAGCCCTTCTGATCAAAAAAACGATGAAGTCGCCAATCGCAAACGTGACAGTTTTCTTGCGGTATGGGAAAAAATGGGCGGCAAAGTGCTGGCACTGGACAGCTTTCATGATGATTACACCGACTCCATCAGCCGCATGTTATTGCTGACCGAGAGTGCAGAACGTCAGAAACACTTGAACCAGTTGCTGGGGCGCACGGTGGTATCCCAGCTACGCAGACGCCAGGATGTTGATTTTATTTACCTGGTAGCCCAGCCAGCCTCTGCCCGACAAATAGTGCCCAGTCTCGCCTATCTTTATGCCGGTGATATTCCGGTCTATGCCAGCCAGGACATTTACGCAGGCAACGCCAAACAGGCTGACGATCGCGATCTCAATGGCGTGATATTCGGCGAGAGCCCCTGGCTGCTGGGTGAAACCGGCGACCTCAGCAGAACCCGTCAACTATTCCCGATGGGGACGGCCCAGAGCTTGCGTCTGCAGGCTTTCGGCATTGATGCATTCCGGCTTTATCCCCGCTTGCGACTGCTGGAATCCGGTGCTGATGCCAGCATTCCCGGTGCCAGCGGCAGCCTCAAACTGGGGCCCAATCACAACATTGTCAGGGAACTGGTTTGGTCTACGATCAGCGACGGGCGGATTCGGCCCCTGAAATAATCTTTGCGGATCATGGAGGATCCAGTGACAGCCAAGCAGCCGCCAACCTGGCGCCAACAGCTGGGAATTCAATTCGAACATGCCGCTTTGTGTTATCTGGAAGCGCGCGGTCTGTCACTGTTGTGCAGAAACTATCGCTGCAAGTTTGGTGAAATCGATCTCATCATGCTCGACAAATCAACGCTGGTCTTTGTTGAGGTGCGCTATCGGCGCTCGACCAGTTACGGCACAGCGGCTGCCACTGTGGATGCTCGCAAGCAGGCACGCGTCAGAGTTACTGCCCGTCAGTTCCTTCACAGTCATCTCCAGTTCAGACAACATATTTGCCGTTTTGATGTAATCGCCATCGAAGCGCAAACAACAGACAAATCAGTAATACAGTGGATCCCTGACGCGTTTTACTGAAATTGTGCCACTGCACTTGCAGCTTGGCCGGATAACGGAAACTCCGGTAGAATGCGGCCGGTAGTTACAAGGGGATGGCGATGCAAGGTAAAGACAGAGTCAAACAGCTTTTCAAGGCCAGCCTTGAGACCAAGCAGAAATCCTCCGATGTTTTGCCTGAACCGATTTCGAAAGCTGCTGACTTGATCGTCAAGTCGCTGCTCACTGAAGGCAAAATACTTAGCTGCGGTAATGGCGGTTCTGCCGGCGACTCCCAACATTTTTCGTCTGAAATGCTGAACAGGTTTGAACGAGAACGCCCTCCACTGCCTGCGATTGCGTTGACCACTGACAGTTCCACTATCACTTCCATCGCCAACGATTACAGCTATAACGAAGTGTTCTCAAAACAGGTACGGGCACTCGGACGTAAAGGCGACATTCTGCTGGCAATTTCCACAAGCGGAAATTCGCGCAATGTCATCGAAGCCATCAAGACTGCCCACCAGCGTGGCATGCATGTTGTCGCTCTCACCGGTCGCGACGGTGGCGCCATGCGGGAACTGCTGCAGCCGAATGATGTCGAAGTTTGTGTGCCCTCGCAGGTAACTGCCCGTATTCAGGAAGTCCACTTGCTAGTAATTCATTGTTTGTGTGATTTGATCGATTCACAACTCTTCGGAGGTGAGTAATGTTAAGAAGAATCTTGTTGTTGTCAGCACTGTTATGTCTTGCCAGCTGTGCAACCATTGTCGAAACCACCACGCGTGGCGAAGGTGTCAAAGAAGATCCAGGCAAGCGCAGTGTAGGCACCATGATTGATGACAGCAGCATTGAAACCACAGTGCAGGTGAACATCGATGCAGCAGACCCTGGCCTGAAAAGCTCTCATGTCAGTGTTGTCAGCTTCAACGCAGTAGTGCTGCTGGTCGGCCAGGTTCCCTCGCAGGATCTCAAAAATCTTGCAACTCGCGTAGCAACGCAAACCACACGCGTCAAAACCGTTCACAACGAACTGGAAATTGCCGGCACCACCACCTTCCTGTCACGTAGCAACGATTCCTGGATTACCACCAAACTCAAAACCTTGATGCTGGCTGATCCGACAGTCAGTGGTTTGCGCACCAAGGTAGTCACCGAAAATGGCGTGGTTTATCTGATGGGTCTGGTGACACAGGAAGAAGCCAGACTCACAGTGGAGCTGGTCAGCAATGCAAGCGGTGTCACCAAGGTTGTGAGAGCTTTCGAATACATCGATTAACCAAGGCGTTCTGCTACTGCGAGCAAAAGAATTACCGGCAAAAGCATAAAAAATCGACAGTGGCTATTTGACGATGCGTAATGAGGGCTTGCTGGAGCGTTTGGCCTTTTCAGGCTTGTCAGGAGCAGTATCGGTTTTGGCGATGGCCAAGCCAGCGATTGGCTCTGGCGGCTCAGGCATCGGCTCATCCCGATCAAAAATCATTCCCTGTCCATTTTCCTTGGCATAGATGCCCAGCACTGCTGCGGTAGGCACGTAAACGCGGGTAGGAATTCCACCAAAACGGCCGTTGAACTCAATGCCTTGATTGGTAATCACCAATCCCTGCACGGCAATAGGCGAAATGTTAAGGACGATTTGACCGTCCTTGACAAAATTCTGCGGGACTTCAACACCTTTCTCGAAGGCATTGACCAGGATGTAGGGAGTGCACTCGTTATCAAGAATCCATTCATTCAAGGCCCTGACCAGATAGGGTCTATGCGTGGTCATTACCATTGAGACAGACACTCCCGTCGTGACATCAGGCACGCATCTCGCGTTCCTGCTCTGAAAGACTCAACTTGATCGACTCACGCTCCATCAGGCGCGCACGATAATCAAGCAAAGGTTTGGTCGCTTTGGTTTCCGGCAAGCGTATACCAATCTCAGGCAAGCGCCAGAGGATAGGGAATACGCAGCAATCAACGATGGTGAATTCATCACTCATGAAGAAAGGCTTTTCAGCAAAGATCGGCGAAACCGAAATGATGCTTTCGCGCAACTCCTTGCGAGCTTTGTCGAGTTCAGCAGGCGTACCATCTTCTGCCTGCAACTTCTCAACCAAGTGACTCCAGTCACGGTCAATGCGATAAATCCACAAGCGGCTTTGCGCTCTTGCCACCGGATAAACCGGGAACAATGGCGGATGCGGGAACCGCTCATCCAGATACTCCATCATGATGTTGGGTTCATAGAGCACCAGATCACGATCAACCAGCGTCGGCAGACTGTTGTACGGGTTCAACACGGCCAGATCTTCCGGCTTGTCGTAAATGTCGACATCAACAACTTCTACTGTGACACCTTTTTCTGCAAGCACGATCCGGACACGATGGCTGAACTGACTGTAACCGTCAGAATAGAACAGCATCGACGAGCGTTTGGTGACAACTCCCATTGTTAATACCTCAAAACCTTCGATTTTTTAATGGACATCTTTCCAGTATTCGCGGTTCAGCATGTAAGCAAACACGAACAGGAAGGCCAGGAAGAACAATACATACGCACCAATGGTTTCTCGATGCATTGCAGCGGGTTCACCAAGATAGGTCAGGAAATTGACGAGATCATATACAAGCTTGTCAAACTCCTCAGGCGACATAGTACCAGTACCGTCAACATGCGTGGTGCCTGTGCAAGCTTCCGCTTTGCACAGCACTTGTTGACCTTGCAGATTCCCAAGCACATTGGGCATGCCAACATTCTTGAAGACTTCGTTGTTTACGCCGAACGGCCGACTGGAATCTGTGTAAAACCCTTTCAGATAACCTTGCAACCACTCCGGCGAACGCACGCGCGCCACCAGCGACAAATCGGGAGGTGCAACGCCGAACCAGTTCTTGGCCGCTTCTTTCGGCATGGCGCTGATCATCAGGTCGCCCAAATTCTTGTCATGGTCAAACAACAATTTCTCTTTGGCGATTTCCTTGGGGATGCCGAGATCATCGGCGACCCGCTGATATCTTGAGAAAGCGGCGCTGTGGCAGCCCATGCAATTGTTGATGAAGGTCGAAGCACCCGACTGCAAGGAGGCCTTGTCAGCAAGATTTACCTTGAAAGGTTCCAACTTGGCACCAGCTTCGGCGCCAACCGCGATCAACGGCACTGCAGTGAGTCCTGCCAACAAGGCCAATGCCAATACCAGTTGGGGTATGGTGATGAAGCGACCAGTGAGACGAACAGGTGGCGTGGTAGTTTTCTCTTTGCGGGTATACCAAGGCATCGCGAGGAAAAACACGAAGTAGTAGACAGTGCAAATTTGCGCCAACGCAGTTCTTGGTGCAGTGGCAATCTTGGTACCAAGCACGCCCAGAATCATGAAGCTGGCAACAAACAACAACAGACTAATACGGCTGTACCAACCTTTGTAACGCAGGGATTTGACCACGCTACGATCCAGCCAGGGCAATATAAAAAGAATGGCAATGGCTGCGGCCATCGTAACCAAGCCCCACACTTTTGCATCGACCCCGAACAGCGGATAAGTACAAGCGCGCAGCATCGAATAGAAGGGAGTGAAGTACCACACCGGCGCGATATGCTCAGGAGTCTTCAGATTGTTGGCTTCTTCAAAGTTCGCGTGCTCAAGGAAATAGCCACCCATTTCCGGAGTGAAGAAAAGCACAAAACAAAATACGAACAGGAACACTACGATACCGGCAAGATCATGCACCGTGTAATACGGATGGAACGGAATGCCGTCGAGTGGAATTCCGGTTACCGGATCTTTGTTCTTTTTGATTTCAACACCATCAGGGTTGTTGGAGCCCACTTCGTGCAAGGC
>CANCGR010000101.1 GCA_947377625.1 Gammaproteobacteria bacterium
CCAGGAACATGCGAAGGCGCACTGCGCGATCATCCTGGTCGATCCCGGTCGCGGACTGCATGCGCGCTTCAGCAAGCTGCTGGTCACCCACGGTTATAGCCACACCCAACACAAGCCGCTAAAACTTTCAGAGCTAAGCCAACCTTTCCGTGGACAGATTTTGCACTACCAGAGGTAAAGCCGCCGCTTTACGTTGAACTCTTACGCTTAATCGCCGCGCACTATGTGGACAGAACGATAGTCAGCACGAATAATCCGGCCCTGCTGTTTGATGGACTCCAACACCAATCCCGCCGGTATCTGTTGATGAAAACGCTTCCAGGATTTCACTGCCTCGGTTTGTCGGCATTACTGCTGTTTGGCACCAGTGCAGCAGTCAATGCCCAGGGCGTGCCCAATGCTGAGCAGTTGGCAGAACTGCAAGCGCAGTCGAACGCTGCCACCAACCAGATACAGAACTACCTCAACAACATTGGTTATGCGTTCCTGTCGCAACGCGCTGCTGCTGTCGCAGCCATTCGCACGCAAGCGCAGGCGCAGCAGCGGCAGCAGCTGGTGCGACAGCGTTTCATGGAACTGGTCGGCGGCGTTCCTGCCACCACCGGAGTAGTCAACGTCAAACAATCCGGCACCGTGCGCGATGACAATTTCACGATTGAAAACCTGATGTATGAAAGCGCCCCCAACTACTGGGTCACTGCCAACGTGTTCGTGCCCAAGGGCAATGGGCCGTTTCCGGCACTGGTGATTGCGCCCGGCCACGGCGCCGGCAAAGCCAGTCAATACAGCTGGGCCGCCAATTTTGCGGCTAATGGCTATGTGGTGTTGTCGATTGATCCGATGGGCCAGGGTGAGCGCATGCAGCACTACGATGCTGAAATCGGCAACTCCAAAGTGGAGCCCAGCGGTGAACATGAACATGCCAACCAGAGTGCGCTGCTGCTGGATCGTCACATCGCGCGCTACTGGTTTGCCGACGGCCTGCGCGGTGTGGATTATTTAACGAGTCGGCATGATGTTGATGCTGAGCGCATCGGCACCTTCGGTTGCTCTGGTGGTGGCACCGCCGCTGCTTATCTGGCCGCGATGGACACGCGGATTCATGCAGCGGCAATCGCGTCGTTTATTACGTCCTTCAAAGAGTTGTTGCCCGGCAACGGACCACAGGATGCCGAGCAAACCCTGCCCGGTTTTATTGCGCAGGGCTTTGACTTTGCTGACTGGGTCGAGTTGGCAGCGCCACGTGCGTTGGCCATCATCGCGTTCAAGCAGGATTTCTTCCCGTACACCGGTGCTGAACAAACCTACAAGGAAGCATCCGGCTTCTATGAAAAATTCAAAGCAGCCCAGCAGTTGACCTTCATCGGTGGCGAAGGCGGACACTGCAATCTGGGGCCGGTCACGCCGCAGGTAGTCAGCTTTCTCAATCATCATCTCAAGCAATCTGAGGCGCCCGCCCCTGTCTTTCCCAATCGCGTGCCAGCTGACCCTGATGCTCTGCTGGTAAGCGCGAGCGGACAACTCGGCACGTCTACCACCAGCACCACAGTAGAAACGATGCTGCGTGCAGAAGCCGCCAGTTTGCAGGCCTCGCATCAAATGTTGCACAACAGTGATGAACTGCAGGCACTGCAGAATCGCGTTCGCGCTGATATCCGCACACTGGCCAAGGTCAGCGCAACAGCGGGCGCGAAGCCAGAGGTACGTGAAGTGAGCAATGTCGCCGTCGCCGACTACCATTTGCAAACCATCGCTGTGCAAAGTGAGCCAGGGGTTGAAGTGAATGCGATTGTTGGCATTCCGTCTTCCAGCGGCATTCACCCGCTGATTATTCGTATGGAAGCGACGCCGTTAAGTCGCATCGCCAGCGACAGCGAATTTGTGCGTCTGGTCAAAGCCGGCAACATCGTGGTGGCGTTCCAGCCGCGCGTGGTGTTGGGCGAAGTGCCCGGCAGCCAGAGTCAGTTGGCGCTCGGCCCTTATATGTCGCTGTCGCTGCGCGCAATGGTAGTCAACAAGACCATCACCGGCATGCGAGTCGACGATACCGTGCAATTGCTTAATGTGCTGCTGGCGCGAACAGACGTAAACCCTGCTGCCGTTACGCTTTATGCGCGTGGTGCGCTTGGCATCACCGCGTTGCATACCTGCGCACTCGACACTCGCATTAGCCATGTGATGGTGGAGAACACGTTGGTGTCATATAACCTGGCGTTGCAATCGGGCTTGCATAACAACCTGAGCGAAATTGAAATTCCCGGAGTGCTGCGCCGCTACGACACGACAGAACTGCTGCAGGCCATCAGCCCGCGCCGCGTCACGCTGATTAATCCGGCTTCAGCAATGGGGCAACGGCTGAGGAACAGTGAAGTGGAACAGGAGCTGGCGGCGACATTTGCCAGCGACAAGCAACTTGGCAACAACGCACGCGTGCAAATTTTACGACGCGGTGCGCGTGACCCGTTACCGCTGTGATCACCACCATGCTGCAACGTTCATCATCTTCCCATCCAGCCAACGTGAAACCGGAGCCGTAATGCCAATAATGAAATTTGCCGTTAGCAAGCTGGGGTTGGCCTTTGCAGCATTGACTGCGAGCATGGCTGTGCAGTCGGCTGAACTTGCCGGCACACCCAACGACAGTGCTGAAAAAACCGAATTCAAATTGACAGCCTCGACTTATCAATCGTCGGTAGACAATAACGCAACCGATTTCAATCTGCGCATCAGTCACGGTGAGCATACCGGCTGGATCGGGCGCTATGCCGATGCCAATGGCTTTACCCAGGAGCGCATTGGCTACGACAACCGCCAGGACTTTGGCTGGGTGCGATTGGTATCCACCGTCGAATTCGGCAGCGGCGGCTACAAGGGTGTGGCGGCCGCCAGCGAAATTGGCGGTGATACTTACGCGATGCTCGGCATCGACAGAACCAATCTGCAAGGATTTTACAACCTGGGTTTTGACCCCAGTGATGCACTGATGATTGGCGCAGGCACTCGTGCATTGACCAACACCGAGTTGTCACTGTTCCAGGTGCGTGAAAATCGGCTCGACACGCAAAGACGGGCGACGCATCTGGTATGGCGCTATAAACCAATGCAGTCGCAACGCATTACGGTTGATGCCTCGCGCAAAAGCGGCATCGACGACGATGGCCTCTTCGTGAGCGGCTATGCTCTGTCAGCCACTTATGATTACGGGCAATATTTCGTAAGACTCGCACGCGACCACTATGCCAATTTCAGCGCAAGTCATCTGACCCGCTTTTCTGTCGGCATGCGTTTCTGACCGACAACTTCACACCCGTATTTTGGCAGTGCTGATCCACACGCGTCGGGTCTTGCCCTGCACCGGATATTCAAACTGCGAAAATTTGCCGGTGCCGGGCATCATCACGGTTTTGGTTATTTTCACAGTCACTGGCGTTCTGAGTATCGTGCAGTCACCCTCTGACACCAGTGCCGCTTGTGACGCCGGCATTTCAGTTGCCGCACTCAGTGAAGCAACTTCAGTGCAGACCAGGCCATAAACCAGCCCGGATTCAGGTCCATCAAGAGAATCGAGCGAGCCACCGCAACCGGCAAGGGCAGCTGCCAGGGCAAGCACCGTTAAAACGCGCGCAGGCAAGGCTGCGCCGGCATACATGGTTTTCATGATTGCACCCGCTGATCCAGGAAATGGAGGCTCTGTGCATAGTTAACGACCGCCATTGCCATTGCTTTAGCATCATTTGCGTGAAGTTCACCGCATTGCCAGGCTGATACGCGTCGTGCAGCAGCCACGCTCAAGGCGTTCCAAAAAGAATAATTTCCCTGTAAAGATTTTGGCCGCGATGCCGTAAATATTCTTCGGGAAATCAGATTTTCCACCAGCATTCAAAACCGGAAATTTTGAGGGACAGAATCCGTGAAACAGCCGCTCATTCCAGACAACGAATTGATCCGCCTTGATACATTGAGATCACTCAATATTCTGGACACCCCGGCCGAGGAAAGATTCGACCGCCTCACTCGTCTGGCCAAGCGCATGTTCGGTGTGCCGATGGCGCTGGTGAGCCTGATTGATGAAAACCGCCAGTGGTTCAAGTCGTGCAACGGCTTCGATGCCAGTCAAACCGCCCGTGATATTTCTTTTTGCGGTCATGCCATTCTCGGCGAAGAAATTTTCCTGGTGCCGGATGCTGCCGCCGATGAACGTTTCTCCGACAACCCCTTGGTAACCCAGTTTCCGCATATCCGCTTCTATGCCGGCTGCCCGCTCAAGCATCCAAACGGCGCCAAACTCGGCACCTTGTGCATCCTGGATATCCGGCCGCGCTCCTTGAACCGTGATGACCTGATTGATTTACGCTATCTGGCCGAAATGGCCGAACGCGAATTGGCCCAAGCCAATCTGGCCACCACTGATGAATTGACCGGCCTGTCGAACCGCCGTGGCTTTTTGTTGCTCGCGCAGAAAAGCCTGAGTTTTTGCATGCGCCAGAACACTCACTGTGCACTGGTGTATTTTGATCTCGACAACTTCAACGAAATCAACACCACCTATGGCGAGAAGGAAGGCGACAAGGTGTTGAAGCTTTTTTCGGAAAAACTGAAAGCCAACTTCCGTGATTCGGATGTGATGGCGCGTTTGGGCGGCGACGAATTTGCATTGCTGTTGAACAACAGCACATCGATGCTGGCCGAAGCGGTAGTGTGCAAGTTTGAAGAAGCCTTGCGCGAATTCAACACGTTTTCGCGCCTGCGCTACCGGCTCACGTTTGCACGCAGCATTGTCACTGCTTACCTGCACGCCGGCACCAACGTGGAGACCATGCTGAAAGATGCGGAAAGTCTGATGCAGGATAGTCGCCGCCGCATGCTGATCAGGAAGGGGTTGCTGCACTAATCCCGTACAGCTTCATTGCAAGAACAGTGGCTACGATGCTGCGCGTTCGTTATATTCCCGCGCCAAACAACCATCTCTTTGAGGTTTGTCATGGCCACGCCACTGCCGCTTGATTCCGAACTTGCCGATCCGCTGAAATTTTTCATGGAAGTAATGGGAGGCGGCCTCAACCTCGACGACATCGCCGCTACGCGTGCGCAGTCGGACGCAATCTTTGCCAGTGTGGTTGCGCAAGGCCCGGTAATTCCCGGCGTAGCCAGTCAGGATATCTCCATCGCCGGCGCCGCTGGCTCGCCAGCCGTAAAGGCGCGTTTGTATACCCCCGCTACGGCCGCTTCACCCCACGCCGCGATGCTGTGGATGCATGGCGGCGGCTATGTGCTTGGCAATCTGGATCAGGACGATCTGATGCTGCGGCAATTGGCGGTTGATACCGGCATTACCATGCTGGCGGTGGATTACCGGCTGGCTCCCGACCATCCCTATCCGGCGCCGCTCGATGATTGTTATGCCGCGCTGCAATACCTGTTTGAAAATGCAGCCGCACTGCACATTGATTCGCGTCGCATCGCCATTGGTGGCGCCAGTGCCGGCGGTGGTCTGGCAGCCGGCTTGGCGCTGCTGGCGCGTGATCGTGGTAAATACAACGCAGCGTTCCAGCTGCTGCTCTATCCAATGCTGGATAACACCAATGTGTTGCCAGCCGGCCCCGACCGCGCAGAAACAGTGCTGTGGACACGCAGCAACAACGCATCGGCCTGGCGTGCTTATCTTGGCCCGCTGGCAGGCACTTCTGCAGTGCCTGCTTATGCTGCAGCTGCACGCGCCACCGATCTTGCCGGCCTGCCGCCTGCCTTTATTCCGGTGGGTGCGCTGGATCTGTTTGTGGATGAAAACATCGCCTATGCGCAGCAGCTGCTGGCTGCCGGTGTGAACACCGAGCTGCATATCTACCCCGGTGCTTACCATGCCTTTGATGCGTTCGCCCCAATGGCGAAGATCTCGCAGAAATTTGCGGCCGATGTGCGCGAAGTGCTGAAGCGCGCGCTCAGCGGCTAAGCACCAAGAGCCGCTAGACCAGCTCCTGCACCAGAGTCTTGATGAGTTCGCGCAGCCACAGATGCGCTGGCGAATGCTGCACGCGTTTGTGGCTGACCAGGCAGTAAGCGATGCGCACTGGCGGTGGCGTCGCAGTGGGCAAGGCCTTGAAGTTCAGTTCGCGCGTCGCCAGTCCTGCCAACACCCCGGCACCGGGCAATAAGCAATCGGTGCCGGAAATCGTCGCCAGTGCTGCCGTGAGGTTGTCGGTTTCATAGGCCACCGGCCAATGCATGTTGAGTGCCGGCTGCCCGGGCCGGGGATGGAACAAGGTGAACTTCTCCATGTCCGGCATGCGCAACGCCACGCGCGGGTAACGCAATAAATCTTCACGCGTCGACTGTTTTTTGCGCAGTGGATGATTGGCACGTGCAAAGATCGCCGGCGTGTCGGTGTACAGCACTTCCGAATGGAACGCATCACTCAGATCGGAAAATTCCAGGTTGAGCACGAAGTCGAGTTCCCCATCTTCCAGCCCTTCCAACTGATGGCGGTACTGGCTGCGGATTTTCAGCACCACAAAAGGCGCATTCTTGCTCAGCCACTGCATCAAATGCGGCAGCACGATCATGTGCAGGTATTCGTTGACCATCAGCGTGAACTCGCCTTTCCAGCTGGCCGGGTCAAATGGCTCGTGATCAAACAATATCGAGGCTGACTCCAGCCATTGTTGCAACGGCTCCTGCAAGCCCAGCGCAAACGGCGTTGGCACCAGCCCTTTGGATACCCGCATAAACAAGGGCTCGCCGAATTGTTCTCTTAAACGACTCAAGGCTTTGCTCACGGCCGGCTGGGTGAGATGCAGCTTGCTGGCAGCCACTGACACGCTGCGGTGTTCGGGCAATACCTGCAGCGTTACCAGCAAGTTGAGGTCAATGTGGCTGAGCTGCTTGAGGTTGATCACCAGTGATATTCCATATTTGCATATATATGCTGAATATATTTCATTATCAATCATATCACCACAGGACTAATGTCCGTTTCGCAGCAAGTCGCTGCAACCAACGACAGCAACACCAACAACAGGAGTATGACCATGACCATTATCGCCATCGTTTGTCTGGGCCTCATCATCGGCAGCGCAGTGTCCGAAGTCGAATTGTCTTGAGCCCCAACGCAAGGGTTGTTCCACCGGGAGTAGTGATCTGCGATAAGATGCGCGCCTGAAATTCGCAACAGGCAACCGCTTTACTCCCATGGCATCAACATCAGCACAGTCCTCACCGGCAGCAGCCAGACCCCAGCTGCCGGGTCGTCCCCCGCAGGCCCGCTTGTCGGCAATATTGCGCCCTTATCGCAAGCAGATCGTGTTGTTGATCGTGCTGGCTATGGCGGCCAACGTGTTCACGCTATTCATCCCCTGGCTGATCAAAACCGGCGTTGACAGTTATGTGGCGGGCCAGTTCGAGCTGATCCCGCTGGTAACCAAATTCCTTGGCATCACGGCAGTGGTGTTTTTATTTACCTGCTGGCAGAGCGTCGTGCAGGTGCTGGTGTCGGAAAAAGTGGCGATGGACCTGCGTCTGTCCCTGTCTGACAAGATCTCCGGCCAAGGCTACCGCTTTATTGAAGACAAGAACCCCGCCAAGCTGCTGACCAACCTCACCTCCGATATTGATTCGATCAAGCTCTATGTGTCGCAGGTCATCGTCTCACTGGTGACTTCGGCTGTGATCATCGTTGGCACTGCGGTAATTCTGTTGACCATTGACTGGCAGCTCGCCTGCTTCGTGCTGCTGGTGATCCCGTTGATCGGCGGCACCTTCTTTGTGATTTTGCGCAAGGTGCGCCCGTATTTCATGCAAAGCCGTGAAGTGATCGACGCGCTCAACAAGGTGATCCGCGAAAGCATCAT
>CANCGR010000102.1 GCA_947377625.1 Gammaproteobacteria bacterium
AGCTCGCAAGCAGAGTTCTTCTGCAATGGTGGCATCAGTGCTGACCGGCAGATGCGGCCGCAAATACAGCATCATCGACGTCTCTACCTGCCCTGCATGAATGCCATGCCGCCGCTCATCAGGCGCCACCGCAGTCGCAGGCGGCCCAAACGACCAGCCGGCACAACCCACCGTCATCATCTTGTGCTTGATGCGCAGCTCCCTGCAGCAAATCTCCATGATCTGCGGCTGACCACCGTGCGCATTGAAGAACACCAGCTTTTTTATGCCGCTACGCGCCACGCTGTCACCGATTTCCATCCACGAGTGCAGCAGTGATTCAGCGCTGTGCGTCAGCGTGCCGGGAAATTGCAGATGCTCAGTAGACTTGCCGATGTCCTGCGTGGGCAACAACAACAGTGGCACTTCGTCTGGCACCAAAGTTGCAGCTCGCAAGCAGAGTTCCTCAGCAATGGTGGCATCAGTGCTGACCGGCAGATGCGGCCCGTGTTGCTCGATTGCACCCACTGGCAACAAGGCCACAGTGGTGTTCACATCGAAGCGTTCAAATTCGTCGGTGCTAAGGTCCTGCCAGAATTTCATCTTGTAACCTTTGGTTGGTTGTTTACTTGGTTAATTGTTCATTGTAATAACGCAGATAAATTTATGACCGACCTGACACAAGCCCTGCTGCCATCCGATCTGCGAGCGCCGTTCGGCAACTACGCACACGGCATGCTGCTGCACTGCCCGCAGCGGATTGTTTTCACTTCCGGCCAGTTGGGAATTAGCAAGGATGGTGCCATTGCGCCGGATATCACTGCGCAAACACAAATGTGCTTTCACAACATCGAGCGGATACTGGCAGCAGCCGACATGACCGCCGCCAACATCGTGCACCTGCGCGCCTTTGTTACGCAGCGCGAGTTTTTTGCACCTTACATGCGCGTGCGTGATGACTTTCTGCACAACCGCCAGGTGGCTTCCACGCTGCTGATCGTCAACGGATTCACCCTGCCAGAATTTCTGGTCGAGATTGAAGCCACCGCCGTTTCACTCTGACCGATTGCCCGAAACACCTCCTTCAATTCCGGCAACAGCCGCCCTAATTGGGCGCACTTCCGCTGAAAAATGGGCAAAAACAGCACAAATTTGACTGTTTTATTCCATGAGTCCGGTTTTTGACCACGCGTTGGCGGTTGGAATCTGCTGATAATTTCCCGCGCAACAACTTATCTGACCATTTGATCAGCTTTGGCACAGGCATTGCTTGAGTGAGGTGGGAGATCCCCCCTTTCACAACCATAAATTTCGAACGCCAGCCGGCATTACCAATGCCCAGGAGAAATGAATGAACATCAAACTATTGAAGCGCTTGTGCTTGTTGTCCGCCGCTGTATCACTTGCCTGTACTTCTTATGCCTCATTCGGGGCCGAGGAGAAAAAGGACAAAGGCGATGTAGTGAAACTTGATACGTTTGTGTCCGAGGAAGCAGTAGATGATGCTCTCGGTGTATTGCCACAGGAGCCGGTCAGTTCCGTGTTCGGCTTTGACAAATCCATTCTCGACACGCCGCGTTCAGTGAGTTCGATCAGCAGCGAGTTTCTCAAGCAGTTCAACGCCACCGGCATCAACGACATTGTCAGCTTCGTACCAGGCACGTTCACCACGTCGTTCTTCGGTGTGGCAGGGTCACTTGATATACGCGGCACCTCGGCGGAAAACTATTTCCGCGGCGTGAAACGACTTAACAATGAAGGCAACTATCCAACCCCTATTGGTGCCACTGACCGCGTCGACGTGATTCGCGGTCCGATGTCACCTATCTCCGGCCCCAGCAAAGTGGGCGGTGCGCTCAACTTCATTCCGAAATCGGCGCGCGCTGAAACCGGCAAGTACATGACGGATTCCACCGGTTCCATGAGCTACACCACCGGTAGCTGGGAGCGCAGCATCCTTACCGCCGAAATTGGCGGCCCCACCGAAATAATGGGAAAAACTGCCGGTTTTTACGTGTATGGCGAAGTGCACGACTCCGGCAGCTATTACAAGAACGACTTCAACAAGATGACCTTGTTGCAGGCTTCATTCAATGCCGAGCTTAGTGACAGCACCAGGATTGAATTCGGCGGCATGTACCAGAACTGGAAGAGCCACGAGAACGGCGGCTGGAACCGTGTTACCCAGGACCTGATCGACAATGACAACTATGTGACCGGCAACCCCGCCGTCAACATCGACTCCAAGTTCGGTAACGGCGATGGCAAGATCCAGGAGAAAGAAATTGACGCGTGGGAAGCCTCACTGGCGGGTCTGGTCTCCACCGGCGCGCCATTCACCCCTGGCACCATCTCGTGTTTTACCGGCCTGGCTGCCTTCTGTTTCACCGGCAACTTCGGACCACTGGACCCGTCCAAGATACCCCAGAGCCTGATCAACCAGTTGGGCCTGGGTCTTGATCCTGCCACTGTCGGCACCGCCAAACTGCCCAGGGATCATGTGTTGATCACCGAGCGCGACCGTTACAACACCAAGGTATATACCGGCTATTTCGACATCATCCACGACTTGGGCAACGGCTGGAACCTGACCAACAAACTGTTCTACGACGCGCAGGAATACATCAACGTCGACTCCTACGGCTTCTCGAAAATTGCTGATGCCTGGGTGATGGAAGACCAGTTGATCCTCAGCAAGAAATTCGAAATGAAGGATTGGAGCACCTCGCTGCAATTCTCCCCGTCCTATCGTTATACCGATGCGTTCTATGCGCTGGATTTCGTCGACGAGATTTTTGATCGCACTGATCTGATCAAGGGCTTTACCGCCTACTCGATGCAGGAGCCACCCAGTCTGGCACCGGTTGGCACCGAAAGCTGGACCCACTACTGGAACTCCACCTACTCGCAGGCCGGCTTGTCGATGATGAGTGACACCAACATCTTCAAAGACCTGAACATGTTGCTCGGCGCGCGCTATGACTACGTGAAAGCTGATGGTTCTGACGGTGACGGCGCCGGCCCGGTATTCCTGCGCTCGCCCGGCAGCAACGCCTCTGCCACCGAGTACTCCGCTTCCAACAGTGACAACGGCTTTACCTGGACTGCCAGCCTTTCGTACAAAATCGGCCCTTTCACGCCCTATATAACCAAGGCCGCACAAAGCACGATTGTTTCAGGCTCTGCCGGCGATCTCGATACGGCGAACATCAAGAACAAGAGTTTCCTTGGTGACTCCAAACTGAAAGAAGGCGGTATCAAGACCAGCCTGCTCAATGGCCGCTTGTTCGCTGCTGTAGCTGTTTATTCACAGACTCGTATTGCCTTCGACGCGCAGAACCCGGTGTCCAACCAGGCCAACGAATCGAAAGGTACTGAACTGGAGCTGCGCTATGTGCCGATCGACCGTTTGTCGCTGGTGGCTACCTACTCGAACTCCACGGTGCGCATCCTGTTGCCTAGCGGAGTGTCGTTCTCCAACGTGGGCGTAGCTGACCTGAAAATGTTGACCAACCCTGCTTCCATCTTCGGCGGCATCATTGGTGGCAACATCGCCGTCGGCAACGCCCCGCTACGTGGCGGCATTCCGAAAGTAACCTGGAGCACGTCGGCTTCGTTCAAGGTAACCCCGCAATTCAACGTCAACGCCAGTCTGACCTCGGTCGACAGTGTGGCCTCAGGCGTGTTGGGCACCTTGATCCTGCCTTCGTACAAACTGGTTAACCTGTCGGCGATCTGGGATGGCAAGAAAGTGAAGTTGGGCGCGTTCCTCGACAACGCCACCAACGAGAAATACTTCCGCGGCAACTTCCCCAGTGTATACGGCAGCAACTCGGTATTGCCGGAACTGCCGAGGAACTGGCGTGCAGAAGTGACTTACAAGTTCTGATGCAAGTTGCACGACTGTTGAGTAGTGAAGGAGGACCGGATCGACACGCTGGTGCGCACCATGACTGAACTGCAAACAACACCGGGGGCTACGACAGCCCCGGTTGGATATCTCGAAATTTCTGGTTTGCAGAAAAGTTTTGGCGAAGGCCCGGCGGTGCTTGCAGACATCAACCTGACACTGGCCCGTGGCGACTTCCTTGCCGTCATCGGGCCCAGTGGTTGCGGCAAATCCACCTTGCTGAAAATCATTGCGGGACTCATCAAAGCTTCCGCAGGCTCCATTGTTTTTACCCACTCTGGCGCGCGCGCCGATACGCCCTCTGCCCTGCGACGTGCCTTCGTATTCCAGGATGCCAACCTGCTGCCGTGGGCCACCATTGCCGACAACGTGGCGTTGCCGTTGCGACTGGCCGGCTATGCGCAAGCAGAGCGGCTTGCCCGCGCCGCTGCCATGCTGGAGCTGGTGAAACTTGCGCCCGCTTCGCAACTCTACCCGCGCGAATTGTCAGGCGGCATGCGCATGCGCGCCTCACTGGCGCGCGCACTGGCGACGCAACCGGAACTGATGTTGCTCGATGAACCGTTCGGCGCGCTCGATGAAATGACGCGCGACGAACTCAATGAAGATTTGCTCGAGCTGCGTGAGCGGCAGCGCTGGACTGCCGTGTTCGTGACGCATTCAGTAACAGAGGCAGTTTTCCTTGCCAATAAAGTGCTGGTGCTGTCGGCCAATCCGGGCCGCATGCATGCGTTGCTGGATATCGACTTGCCTTATCCGCGCACGGCCGAGATGCGACTGATGCCGGAGTTTCTGCGATTGGTAGCGATGGTTACTGCCAGTTTGCACAGTGTGCGGGTGAAGCTGAGTTGATGCGAATGGCGGTTTTTGCACTGGACAGTAATGATTTTTCGCATGGCCTCTGGCGGGTGCAGGGTGGAGGAAGTGATGCATAAACTAAAATCGTGGATGTTGGCGCCTTCCCTGCTATGGCCCTTGTTACTGGGCGCGCTGTTTATTGCACTATGGTATGCAGCCATCGCGTTGTTTCACCTGCCTGAATACATACTGCCCGCGCCGCATCGCATTTTTGAAGAAGGTCTGGTGGAGCGCAAAACGTTGTGGGGCGGCATGGTGCAGACTACTTATGCATGCCTGCTGGGTTTTGCAGCATCGGTAATTGGTGGCGTGGTGTTGTCACTGATGCTGGCTTACAGCAGCTGGGCCTATAAGGGGCTCTACCCTTATGTGCTGGTGCTGAAGATGACACCGGTGATCGTGCTCGCACCGATCATCATCATCTGGTTCGGCCAAGGCATTAACAGCATCACGATCATTTCGTTTCTGATTTGTTTTTTTCCGATTGTCGCCAATACCACGATGGGCTTGCGCGCGACTGATCGCAACCTGGTGGATCTGTTTCAAGTCTATGGCGCCACCAAGCGGCAGGAATTGTTTTACCTGCGCATTCCGGCGGCGATGCCGTATTTCCTCACTGGTTTGAAAATCGCTGCGGCGCTTACGCCCATTGGTGCGCTCTATGGCGACACCGTGGCAGGCATGGGTTCGGGCGGGCAAGCAGGCCTTGGTTTTGTTGTGGTTATTTTCAGTGCCCAACTGAAAGTGCCGGCGCTGTTTGCTGCAGCCTTTCTTGCTTGTCTGATCGGGTTTTTGTTTGTGGGTCTTGTTAATTGGTTGAGCTGGCGGGTTTTGCGGCGCTGGCATGACTCTTATCTGATGGATGGCTGAGATGCTTACTGCTCCTGTGTTTTTGCAGCTATTACGCCGTGGTGCATTGGTGGCAGCGTTGCTGCTTGCGGCGTGTTCTGATCAAAAGCCGGCGGTTAAAGACGGCGCCACCGCTCCAGTTGCTGTCGTGCTGCAAACCGACTGGTATGCACAGCCGGAACACGGTGGTTTTTATCAGGCGGTCGCCAAGGGCTATTACGCGCAAGAAGGTCTTGCGGTGGAAATCCGCCCTGGCGCCAACATGAACATGATTCCGCAACTGGTCGCCACCCGTCGCGTCAACTTTGCCGTGGGCGCATTGGAGCGCATGTTTATCGAACGCTCCATTGGCATTCCACTGGTCAGCTTGTTCCCGTATTTCCAGCACGATCCGCAGTGCGTGCTGTTCCACAAGGAGTCCGGCATCAAGACGCTGAGCGATCTCAACGGCCGCGAAGTGATGTTTCAGGCCGGCCTCGTCTACAACGAGTTTTTGACCAAGGCACTCAAGCTTGATCTGCATCTGCTGCCGATGGACTGGAGCCTCACGCGCTTTATGCAAGACCCGCAATTTGTGCAGCAGTGTTTTCTCACCAGCGAACCGTTGGTGGTGCGGCGCGCCGGCATCGATGCTGGCGTGATTCCGATGTCGGAATCCGGGTTTGATCCTTACCGCCACGTTTACACCACGGAAGCGGAAGTGACAGAAAATCCCGAAGTGGTGCGCAAATTTATTCGCGCGTCGTTGCGCGGCTGGCAGGATTTCATGACGGGCGACCCAACACCGGCCTTCACGTTGATCATGCAGAGCAACCCGCAGCAAACCCTGCCGTTGATGCAGGAAATTCTCGCTGAGATGAAACGCTACAACCTGACTGACGGCGACGTGAGCAAAGGCGAAAAACTCGGCCAATACAACAAGGCACGTATCCGCAAAATGCTCACGCAATTGCAGGACATCAGTCTGTTGCGCAACCCGGTCACGATGGACGCCGGTGTGGCTTTCGCGATGTTGCCGCCTGAGCTGGTCATCGACACTGAAGCCGCGAGCAAGGCAACGCCATGAGCACTGCAACGCGCCGCTTGATCAAAGGTGGCCTGGTCTATGGTCACGGCTACTGCGACCTGTTGGTGAGCGGCTCGCGTATCGCGGTGATTGGCAAAGACCTGGCCTCTCAGCCGGACAGTGAACATGCCGAGATCATCGACGCCACTGGCCTGCTGGTGCATCCGGGACTCGTCAATACGCATCACCACATTGCACAGTCGTTGTTAAAAGCCATTCCCGGATCACTCAATCTCGGCCTCAACGACTGGCTCGGCGCCGTGCCTTATCGTTACTGGCCGCACTACACACCCGACACACTCTATGCCGCCGCGCGTATCGGCTTCAGCGAATTACTGGCGGCCGGCTGCACCACCTGCGCCGATCATCACTATCTTTACCACCGCGACACTTCACCGGAACTCGAACAGGCGCTGTTGCAAGCGGCACGGGAAATCGGCATTCGTCTGGTGCTATGCCGAGGCATCGCCACCGTCAAAGGCAGTCATCGCGGCATGAGCAGCACACAACTGGTGCCGGAAGATGTGGATCTGTGTTTGCAACGCCTGCAAACACTGATTGCCCGCCATCACAACCCGGCCGCTGACGCGATGACGCGTGTGGTAGTGGCCCCTACTTCGCTGGTGCACACTTGCACGCAGGAAGACCTGTTGATACTGGCGCAATTTGCCCGCAGTCATGATTTGTTAATGCACACGCATCTGCTGGAAGTCTCTTTTGACGAAACCGTGTGCCGCCAGAAATATGGCATCAGTGCAGTGGACTATGCGCAGCGCTGTGAATGGCTCGGCCCAGATGTGTGGTTCGCCCATCTGGTGCAGGTTGATCAAGCCGGCATCAACACTCTCGGCGCCACTCGCACCGGTGTTGCGCACTGCCCTTCGTCCAATGCCCGGCTCGGCTCCGGCATTGCGCCGATTCCGGCCATGGCTGCGGCCGGTGTGCGCATCAGCATTGGCGTGGATGGTTCGGCGGCGACCGAGTCCGGCAGTTTGCTGAATGAAATGCTGCTGACCTTGTTGCTGCACCGCACCCAACACGGCCCAACCATTACCAGCGCCGAACAAGTGGTTCAGTGGTCTAC
>CANCGR010000103.1 GCA_947377625.1 Gammaproteobacteria bacterium
CGTTTCGCAGCCCCGGCGGCGGCGACAACTTGTTCCTCGCTTCCATCATCGCTGTTAAAGCCAGGACCGGCGAATACGTATGGCACTATCAGGAAGTGCCGGGTGAGCAGTGGGACTACGACAGCACTTCACCACTGATGCTGGCTGAACTCACCATCAAAGGCAAAGTGCGGCAGGTCATCATGCATGCACCCAAAGACGGTTTCTTTTATGTGCTTGATCGCGCCACCGGCGAACTGATTTCTGCGCAGAACTTTGTGCCCAACACTTGGGCCTCGCACGTTGATTTGAAAACTGGTCGCCCGGCAATCAATCCGGAAGCAATGGTGGTGGAAGAACCGCGCTTGGTAACTCCGAACGCTGCGCACAACTGGAACCCGATGTCGTACAGCCCGCTGACTGGATTGGTCTATATCCCGATACAAGAACAATGGATGGTGGTGTCACGCTTGCCTGATGGCCAGTTCCAATTCCGCCTTGGTCGCACCACCATCGGTGCAGGCTCTACCAACTTCCCCGAGCTGCGCAAAGAGCTCAATGCCAAGGTGCAGACCGACAAGGGCTACACACTGGCTTGGGACCCGGTCGCGCAAAAGGAACGTTTCCGCATCCCGTTGCCGTTCAACTTTGGTGGCGGCACGCTCAGCACCGCCGGCAACCTGCTGGTGCAAGGCACGATGAACCGCACGCTGGCAATCTATCGCGCTGACAATGGTGAGAAGTTGTGGGAGTCACCAACGCAGTCGGTGCCGGTGGCCGGCCCGATCACCTACAGCGTCAATGGCAAACAGTACATCGCAGTGAACGCCGGCTGGAACAATGCCATCGTGCACGGCCTTAATAACGGGCCAGAACCGTTTTCGGTAGGGCCAGCCAAACTGGTGGTCTATGCACTGGATGCCAAAGGCGTGGAGCTGCCACCGCTGCCGCCGGCTGAAGCTGTCTCACCACCACCGAACACACCGCAACCTGCCGAGAAAGTGACAGCGGGTGCTACGCTGTTCGCTACTTACTGCTCAGCCTGCCATGGCCAGAACGCCAACGGCTCCGGCAGCAAGGACTTGCGCTTTTTGAACGCCGACATGCACAAGGACTTCAACGACATCGTGCTGGGTGGCAAGTTCAAGGATCGTGGCATGGTGCCGTTCACCGGCACACTGACACCGGAGCAGGTTGATGCGATTCACTCGTTCGTAATCTCGCGCGGCCAGGATGATTGGCAACCGGTGTTTGTGGCGCCACCGCCACGTCGCTGAGTCGCTTGCGATAGAGGCGGTCGATGCTGAAGTTGATCGCTCGCCTCTTTTCACACCGTGTCTTCACGCTGCGCTTGTGGTGATTGACCGCAACGCGGCCCGCCATTTTCAGCCAATGGCTTCTGCGCGACCACAAGCAACGACGAACCCCACGGCAACCGCATCCTGGCCAACAGCCACGCTTCCGCACGCCCAAGTGCCAATAGCGCAGCATTCACCAGCGGATGCACCGCCGACACATCGGAATGATCTACGCCTCGCGGGCGCCAGCGATCATGCAGTCGTTTGATGGCTACCAGCGGAAACACCAGAAAAAAAGTATAGGAACTGCTACGGATTAAAAATCCTGCTTTGACAAGTTTTGCAGCAAGTTGTGACCTTACATAACGCTCCCTGCCAGCCATCGCTTCATCATGCGGCCCCGCCAACCAAGGCAGCGCGCAATCGGTAACCACCAGCAAGCCACCCGGCTTCACAATGCGGTATGCCTCTGCCAGCGCTTGCTGCTCATTGACACCACGGTGATAGAGCACATCGAACAGGCACACCACGTCCATGCTTTCGCTTGCCAGCGTGCTGTGTTCGGCGCTGCCGCTGCGCAAAAATATTGCCCGCTCACTGGCAAGCTTTCTGGCGTGCGCATTAGGCTCAATGCCGGTGACGTTGCCATAGCGTGACAAAAAAGCAGCCATGCCGCCGGTGCCGGCACCGATGTCTGCCAATGCCAGCGGTTGCGATGTTGCCGAAGGCAGCAGACGCGTCAACACGCTGTTCACAAACAGTCGCCGCGACAAAAACCACCAATGGCTTGGTTCAACCGAAAACATTAACTGATATTCATCGTCGCGCATGAACCTATAATAGTCCGCACAAGCGCAAACAGGTGAACACTGCATGTTGATGGAAAGCCAATATTGGCCGCCGGAAAAAATGCTGGCCTGGCAGCGCACCCATTTGCATGACCTGCTGCATCATGCCCGCGCCAACGTCGCGTTCTACCGGCAGCGGCTGGACTGCGTATTCCGCAGCGACGGTGCCATCGCCTGGGAGCGCTGGCATGAGCTGCCGATACTGACGCGCGCCGATTTACGCGATCAACGCCCGGCCATGCAGTCATCGTTTATCCCGCCCGGCCATGGCCGCACCGGCATAGCCAAAACCTCTGGCTCCACTGGCGTGCCAATTACCTATTCAATCTCCGGCAATGCCTTCGCCGTTGCCAAACAGTTCTGGCACCGCTTTTATCACTTGCATGGCATTGGTGCTGATATCGTGCAGGCTGAGCACAAAGTCTACTTGCCAGGTGGCAAACGCATGAGCGTTGACCATATTGAACATCGCAATGCGCAGACCGGCAAAACCGTGCATTTCATCAATCGCAATCTCGAGAACGAACGCAAGCTGGCGCTGCTCGCCAACACAAAAACAAGTTGTCTGGTCGATGCCACCAACCATATCGAAGTGCTGGCCAGAGCCAACCTCCGGCGTGCGCAACCGGTGGCGCTGCGCTGGGTGGTCGGCTTGGGCATGGGCATCACGAATGCGCAAAGGCAGCTGTTTCGGCAAAGTTTTGGCGCGCTGGCGCTGTCGCCCTACAGTTCAACTGAAGGCAACCTCATGGCATTCCAGTGCGCCAAGGTCATACAAAATTTTCATATCAACAGTGAACTGCTGTTTCATGAAATCCTCGACCACGACAACAATCCTTGTGCACCCGGGCAAGTAGGCCGCTTCATCATCACGCCACTTTTCAATGCGGCCCAACCACTGATTCGTTATGACACTGGCGATCTGGTCAGAGCCGGTACCGAGTGTGCTTGTGGCAGTGGCTTGCCAGTGTTGGCAGAAATTGCCGGGCGTTCGGATGAAATCTTTCGTTTCCCCGGCCAGGAGCGGGCGCTGGCACGCTTTGGTGATGAGCTGGTGCAAACCGCGCTGGCAGCCGAAGCTTGTCAGTATGCGCAGACTGAGCCATTGGGCATTCAGGTGCGTTATGTCGCCGGTGTTGATGCCAGTGATGAAGCGTGTGAACGAGTGCGTCAGCACCTGCTGGATGTTCTCAAGGTGGATATCAGTATCGGCTTCGTGCGAGTTGCACGGATCCCGGTGAATGCCGGCGGCAAACAACAACGCGTGGTGTGTGAGCTGCCAGCAGGATTGGCTTCATGAGCAAACACTTCGATGCAATAGTGCTGACTTGTGAACATGGCGGCAACCAAGTGCCAAAAGCTTATGCGTCGCAGTTCACCGGTGCAGCGCAACAACTTGCTTCACACCGTGGCTGGGACATCGGCGCACTCGCGGTTGCGCGCGGGTTGGCCAAGCGTCTGCAAGCCCCGCTGCATTTTGCGACCACAACGCGACTGCTGATTGATCTGAACCGCTCACTGCATGTCAAAGGCGTGTGGTCGCAGTGGTCGCAACCATTGGATGCCGCGGCCAAGGCCGCGCTGATCCACCGCCACTACACGCCCTACCGCAACGCTGTGCAGCAGCAGCTAACGCAGCTAAGCCAGCAAGGCCAACGCGTGCTGCACCTGTCGATACATTCATTCACACCAGAACTCAATGGCGAAGTTCGCAACGCCGAGGTTGGCATTTTGTATGACCCCAAGCGCGCCTTTGAAATGAAGCTGGCGCATGCGCTGGTTGCTGCAGTGCGCACTGAAGATGACTCACTGCGAGTGCGCAAGAATTATCCCTACGTTGGCTACACCGACGGCTTCACTACTTACCTGCGTCGGCAGTTGCCAGCGGCGCGCTATGCCGGCATCGAGATAGAGACCCGGCAAGACCTGATCACGACCGCTGCGGGCCAACGTCACTTCATCGACACCTATACGCGCGCGATTCAGTCGCTGTGAAAACGGGTGCCGGAATCAGAATTCGTTGCCTTACCGCTGGGCAACACCTCATTGAAAAAAATATGGCACTTCCCCAATTATTCTTTAGCGCAGGTTCATGCGTGCCGACAGGGCTTTGAAGCGCGGATCAGAACGCACACTGTCCAATTGCGGGTCAACCTTCAGGTTATCCAGGAACCATGAGCGCTGCGTGTAAGCTTGTTCCAGTTGTGCAATGGCCTGATCGTGCTCGCCGCTCGCAAGGTAGATCGTGGCCAGTCCGAACGGTGTCACGTGACTGTTCGCCGCGCTGTCCTTCAGAGTCTGTAATGCTTCACGTCCTTGCGTTAGTTTGCCTGCGAGGAAATAATCGCGTGCGATTTCTGCCTGCGGCCACGAGTCCCCGCCAGCGCCGAAGATTTCCGCCGCTTTTTGCTCGGCGCTTATCGCATCGTCGTAACGCTTTTGCTGTGCGTATACCTGGCCAAGAATATAAAGTCCAAGCGGATAGTCGGGCGCGATTTCCAGACCTTTCTTCAGCTCCGCGAGCGCCTGATCAGGGCGGCGGGCAAAATACAGGTTCCATCCCAGGATGGAGTGAAACTCGGGAGACAGCGGATCCAGTTCAACAGCGCGTCGACTTTCCTGCAAACCCTGCTCAAAGCGCCCTTGCGCCACCAGATACCAACCGTAGTAGGCGTGGGCGGGGGCATAGTCAGCATTGAGTGCGATGGCGCGGGTGAACTCGCGCTCTGCAGCCGCCCAGTCGAAGTCGTAAAAGAAATGCACGGTGCCCAGTTCCACGTGCGCTTCCACCAGCGAATCATCGAGGCGCAGTGCTTTACGGGCGGCCTCTGCGGCTTGTGGCATGCTATCGGAAGGCGGTGCGGCAATGTCATCACTGATCGCGTAGTAGTAAGCCAATCCGTCATAGGCCAGCGCGTAGGTTGGATCGATGCCGATGGCTTCGCGCAGATAGGTGAGGCCTTTACTCAGGCCTGCCTGAGTGAACTGCCCTGCGAAGTAACGCCCCTTCAAATAGGCTTGATACGCCTCTCGGCTGGTGGTCTGCCGTGTGGTGAGTCGTTGCCTTTGCGCGCTGGTGATTTGAACGCGTAGCCGCTCCACGACTTGCCGTGCAATCTCATCCTGAACATCCAGCAGTTCCACCGGTTTGCGCTGATACTGACCGCCCCATAACTGCGTGTTGCTTTCAACGTCGACCAGCTCGGCGCTTATGGTGAGATTTTCGCCATGCTGGATCACACGTCCGGTGAGCACCGCGCGCACGCCCATCTCCCGCCCGACCGATCGCGTGTCTACTTCTTTATCCTGATAGCGGGCCACCGCGCTGCGCGACATCACTTTCAGTGTCGGCAGTTCCGAGAGGCTCGCGCGCAAACTCTCAGTGATGCCTTCACTCAGGTAATCTACCTCGGGGTTGTGATCCCCATTGGCAAATGGCAGCACCGCAATGGAGTCGATGCTCTGGGTGGAAGTGTTAAGCGAGTACAGCAGGATCAGCACAGCAGCGACCAGCATGCCGATTACGATCCAGCGCCAAGGCCGGGCAGGGCTCGACTTGATGGACATGGGAGCCGGGGTTTCCTCGCTGGAGGCAGGGGGTGGCACTGCGAGCTCGGCCAGAAACCGGTAGCCTATGGTCTGGATGGTTTCGATGTAGCGCGGCTGTCTCGGGTCGTCGTCCAGTGCTTTGCGAATCTGGGCAATCACCCGGGCCAGCGCGTTGTCGGTGACCACAGTCCCTTCCCATACGGTGGCGAAAATCTCTTCTTTGCTTACCGCGCGATGACGATTCTCGATCAGAAACTGCAGGGTCCGGAAAGATTTCGGTTCCAGCGAACGGGGTTCGCCACTGACCGTCAACCTAAGATTTGAAACGTCCAGACTTACATCGCCGAATTGGTAAAGGTCGCGTGGTGAGGGCATCACGAAAAAATCACAGGTTCTTCAAGCCAACTGGAGACAAAATCATAACATCATCACGACTTGCAGCCATGCGCAATGGCACAGTAACGCCATGTCTGAACACTTTAGGAGGAGCAATATGCTGACTGAACAAGGCGCCATGACGTCACACACCACCATGTCCGGCGCAGCGACGGCGCGTTCGGAACGGACTTTCCACGTATTCGCTGCAAGTCTGATGTTGGCCTGTACGCTCGGTGGGTTCCGGTTTTTCATCCTGCACGGCAAAGGACTGGACGGAGACGAGATCACCGGGCAAATTCTGCCACTGGTCGTGATTCACGGACTGTCCCTGTTTGGCTGGGTGGTTCTGTTTCTGGTGCAAAGCCTTCTCATCATGCGGAAGAACCGGGCATTGCACACCGTGTTGGGCAAGCTGGGCGCAGTCTTCGCCGCATTGATAGTCGTGCTTGGCACGGTGACTTCGCTCTTGTCTGTTCACTTCAACCCGACGATTTACGAGCCGTTCGGCGGAGCGGGGCCGTTTCTGTGGACTCTCCTCGGCGAAATGGTGACCTTCGGTGGTCTGGTCGCGGCTGGGGTTTATTACCGCCGCCGTGCCGAGATCCACCGTCCCATGATGCTGTTGGCGACCATCGTCATCACCTCAGGCGGACTGGCGAGAATGCCCTATCTATCTGACCTTGGCGTGCAGGCGCCGCTCTATGTCCATGGTCCGACCCTGCTGTTCGCCACGCTGATCTTGTTAGTGCGATGGGGGCTCACACGCAATGTGAGCCGTTGGTACGCAGCAGGTTATGGTGTTCTCGTGCTAGCGGCACTCCTGTCGGTGGCTGTGGGCACGAGCGCTGGCTGGCTCCAGATCACCAAGCTGATCGTTCCCTGAACAATTAGTTTTGCATATTGAGTCAGGGAAATCGTCAGCCTTGTGTCAGTGATGCATTCTTATGGGGGCTGGGATGGCTGGATTTGCACCAACGCATGAAGGAATCAGAATTCCGTACGTCCCACCTTCATGCGGCCGCGTGGCACCGAGAATATCGCGCCCGCCGATACGCGACTGCCGCGCACCACCAGAATCACCGAATCCCCTGACTCCACTTTAACGTCTTCGCCCGGATGCTTGATGCTCTGGCCATTGGCACGATCAATCTGCACGACGAAGAAAGCACCGTTGCCGCGCCGTTCGGCTTCGCCTACCGTTTCGCCGGTCAGCCCGCCGTTTTCAGTAGCCAGCACCACTTCCACTTCCAGACCGAATTCATGCAGGCCACGCTTCATTTCGCGCATCTGCGGCGAATCGTCCATGAATTTTCCGGTGGCCGGATACAGCACAAGCTCTGCAATGCGTTCTGCACCGATGTGGGTGGGCAGCACTACTTTGTCGGCACCGGCGTGGAACAGCTTGCTTTCAGTGGTAGGTGCTTCGCCGCGTGCGATGATTTCCAGATTGGCATTGAGGTTGCGGGCGCTCAGCGTGATGAACACATTGGCGGCGTCGTTGGGCAACACAGTGGCGAGTACACGGGCGCGTTCAATACCGGCCGCCAGCAGCGTGTTCTCTTCCGTGGCGTCACCGGTGATGCACAGATAGCCCAAGCGTTGCGCGGCAGCAATCTTGCCGGCATCGCGTTCGAGAATGACGATGCTAACGCCGGCTGCATGCAGCTCACTGGCCAGTTGCACA
>CANCGR010000104.1 GCA_947377625.1 Gammaproteobacteria bacterium
GAAATTGATGAAGTGGCTGGGCAAGGCGTGAATGTGCTTGGCAACTTGCGCATCAGTGCAGCGTGCCCGTTGATTCTTCCGTATCACATTGCACTCGATCAGGCGCGCGAACTGAAAAAAGGCGCCAACAAGATCGGCACCACCGGTCGCGGCATAGGCCCGGCTTATGAAGACAAAGTAGCGCGACGCGGTATCCGGCTCGGCGAACTGATGAATGCCAAACACTTCGGTGACCGTCTGGAAGAAGTGCTCGAATTCCACAATTTCGTGCTGACTCAATATTTTGGTGTGGCCGCTATCGACTACCAACAGACACTTGAAGAAACGCTGAAGATGGCAGAACGCATTCGGCCGCTAGTGTGCGACACCATTGACCTGCTGCATAACGCCCGCAAACAGAACTGCAATATTCTGTTCGAAGGCGCGCAGGGCTCCTTGCTCGACATCGATCACGGCACCTACCCGTTTGTGACGTCTTCCAACACTACTGCAGGCGGCACCGCCACCGGCAGCGGTTACGGCCCGCTCTATCTCGACTATGTGCTGGGCATTACCAAGGCCTACACCACCCGTGTTGGCAGCGGCCCCTTCCCGACCGAATTGTTTGATGATGTCGGTGAGTTGCTGTTCACCAAAGGTCAGGAAGTCGGCGCCTCCACTGGCCGCAAGCGGCGCTGTGGCTGGTTCGATGCCGCTGCGGTGAAGCTGGCGATCCGTATCAACAGCGTCAGTGGCATCTGCCTGACCAAGCTCGATGTGCTCGACGGACTCGACACCGTGAAAGTGTGCGTGGGCTACAAAGGCAACAATTCCAGCTCGATGTCGTGTCTCACCAATTTTGACAGTTACAACACGCTGGAACCGGTGTATGAAGAACTGCCGGGTTGGCAAGAATCCACCTTCGGCGCGCGTACGCTGGAGGCACTGCCATTGAATGCCCGCAACTACATCAAGCGCATTGAACAATTGATCGACGCACCGGTAGACATCATTTCAACCGGACCGGATCGCGAGGAAACCATCATCCTCAATCATCCGTTCCAGTGATCCACCGAGTGAGCCACCGAGTGATCCACCGAAGGTTGGCTCACGAACATTTGCTTCACAAACAAGTGTCACCATACGTGGCGACACTGATAACAGGGGGGAAAACCGCATGAAGAAGTTTGTCATGAAACATCTGGCAATAGGTCTCGGCCTTTGCCTGGCTGCCTCAATTGCGAGTGCAGCGAGCAGTCCGCCGGACTTTACCGGCGTGTGGACCAACGGCCCACCGGCACCAGGCGCCGCGCCAGCCGCTCCGCGAGGAACACCACCAGTGCCGTTGCCCATGCTGCCCAAAGCCAAGGCCAGGGTTGATGCCTATCAGGCACTGGTACGTGAAAGTGGCGCCAGCCCTGGCGGCTCCTGTCTTGGCACCGGCATGCCGGGTTCAATGACGGGCTCGGGCGGGTATCCCATGGAAATCATCCAGCGCCCGGAACAAGTCACCATCATCTATGAAGCCCACACTGAAGTTCGTCATGTCTATCTGGGCAGCCGTAATGCTGATCAAAAAGATCGCGTTCCCGGTCGCAACGGCTATTCATCTGCCCGTTGGGAAGGTGACACTTTGGTAGTGGAAACCGATAACCTGGTGGATCAGATAGACCAGCGTTATGCCCATTCCGAAAACGCCACCATCGTTGAGCGCTACCACCTTAATGGCACCAACGCCAAAGGCCAGCGTATACTCACCGCCGAAATGACGATGACTGACCCGGATTTCTACAGCGCACCTGTCACTTTCACGAAGAACTGGCTGGAAGTGCCGAACGGTCGTTTACTGCCATATGACTGCCCTGAAGAAATCTGGAACGAACGCTTGACCGAGCTGGCCAAAAAAGCCGGCGTCTCATTGCCTTGATCCTAACTGGAGACAAACCCATGAAATTGAATACATTGATTGCCAGTTCCGCCCTGCTGCTAGGCCTCGCCTGCTCCAGTGCACAAGCTCATCACTCCGCCGTGCAATATGACTTCGGCAAACAGGTAGCAATAACAGGCATCGTAAAAGAGTTCAGCGCCAAGAACCCGCATCTGTTGATCACGCTGGAAGTCACCAACGAGAAAGGACCGCACCTGGTGCAGTTCGAAGGCCACAGCCTTAACAACATGTACCGCGATGGGTATCGCAAAGGCCTGGTGAATATCGGTGACAAACTGACCGTCAATACCGCGCCACTGAAGAGCGGCGCTGAAGGCGGTTATGTGGTTTCTGCAGTCACCGCCAAGGACGAATTCTTCGGCATGCGCAGCACCTCGGCGCAGGATGCCGCCAAGATCCAGGCTGCTGCCGAAGGCAAGAAATAACAGTAAGCTCCTCCAAATCGCCGGCTCTTGCCGGCGATTTGCTTTCTGAGGGTCACCCTTGCTGAAGCTCCTCAAGCCCTATCTCTCGCCCAACATTGGCATCCACAGGCTGATCCTGCTGCTTGCCGTTGTGTTCACACTGCTGTTCAACCATAGTTATTTCAGCAATCTGTACAACTTGTACGGATCGAGCTTGCATGGTTTAGCATTCATCGCTTCGCTGGGGCTGTTGCTGTTTGCGCTGCAGGTGCTGCTGCTGTGTGTGTTGTGCTTCCGTTTCACCACCAAGGTGGCGCTCACAATCCTGCTGCTGGGTGGAGCAACAGCGTCCTACTACATGGACCGCTTCAATATCGTCATCGACAGCACGATGCTCACCAACGTGTTCCAGACTGATGCCAAGGAAGCCAGCGATCTTCTCACCTTCACACTGTTTGCAGAGCTGATAGTGCTGGGCGCAGTGCCATGCTGGTGGTTGTGGCGTACCACTATTTCCTATTGCCGCTGGACTGTGGAGCTGCGCAATCGTTTGCTGTTGATTGTGGGCAGCCTTGCTCTGGCGTTGGCGAGCGCAGTGCCGTTCACTGCTGACTACGCCAGCTTCTTCCGTGAACAAAAACTACTGCGCTATTACGCCAACCCGATCACTTTTGTTTACAGCTCGGTGCGTCTGGTGCATGACCTGCTGGCAGTAAGCGATCACAGTTCGCGTATTGCGATAGGCATGAATGCCCACAAAGATGCTGCCGACACACGGCGCAATCTGGTGATTCTGGTCGTGGGCGAAACAGCACGCGCCGATCATTTTTCGTTGAACGGCTATACTCGCCAAACCAATCCCTTGCTGGCCAACACCAGCGCAGTATCTTTCTCCAACGTTACTTCGTGCGGCACCGCCACCGCTTATTCAGTGCCATGCATGTTCTCGTTGTCTGACCGCAAGGACTTCGACTTGAAAGAAGCTGCTCACACCGAGAACGTGCTCGACATACTGCAACATGCCGGCGTAGCGGTGCTGTGGCGTGACAACAACTCCGATTCGAAAGGGGTGGCGCAAGCAATAGAGTTCCAGGATTTCCGCACCTCAGCCACCAATACCCACTGTGATGAAGTGGAGTGCCGGGACACCGGCATGCTGGAAGGACTCGACCAGTGGATTGCCGCGCACCCCACTGGCGATCTCACCGTGGTGCTGCACCAAATGGGCAACCACGGTCCGGCCTATTACAAACGCTATCCTGCCGAGTATGAAAAGTTCCAGCCAGTGTGCACCAGTAGCCAACTGGAAACCTGTTCACAAGAGGCAATCATCAACAGCTACGACAATGCAATTCTCTATACTGATTTCTTCCTTTCACAAACAGTCAATCTGCTCAAAACTTACGACGACAATTTTGATACTGCGCTGCTGTATGTGAGTGATCACGGCGAATCACTCGGCGAAAAAGGCATCTATTTGCATGGACTGCCGTTCTTGCTGGCGCCAGAGTCACAAACACACGTGGCGGCAGTGCTGTGGTTGGGTGAACATTACCCCATCGACCGCGACGCACTAAAACAGCGAGCAGAAGCTGCCGGCAGTCACGATGATTACTTCCATACTGTGCTCGGCCTGCTGAAAATACAGACACCTGAATACGATCCCGGCAAGGATTGGCTGGCAGGTGCACGCAAGCACGAATAAGCACGCTCCCTTTTGAATCTGCGATCAGTACAACTATGAAAATACGTTATGGCATGGTCGGTGGCGGCGAAAACTCATTCATAGGCAGTGTGCATCGCCAAGCTGCAGCACTTGATGGTGAATATGAACTCGTGTGTGGTGCGTTTGCTTCTGATGCTGTGCGTTCGCAGCACAGTGGGCTCTCGCTCGGACTAAGCGCTGAGCGCAGCTACGCTGATTTCACCACGATGGTGCAACAAGAAGCGTTGCTGCCTGCCGACCAGCGCATGCAATGTGTAGTCATCGTAACTCCCAATCATTTGCATTTGCCTGCCGCCAAACTCGCGTTGCAACATGGCTTTCATGTACTGAGCGACAAGCCTGCTACTTTTGATCTCGCCGAATGTCGTGCACTGGCTGAGATCGTACGCAAGACCGGCTTGCTCTACGGCCTCACACACCCGTATGTGGCCTATCCGATGGTGCAACAAGCCCGCACACTGGTGGCGCAAGGCCGGCTCGGCACCGTGCATAAAATCGTGGTCGAATATATTCAGGGCTGGCTGAGTTCACCGCTTGAAAACAGTGGTCACAAACAAGCGAGCTGGCGTGTTGACCCGGCACGTGCCGGCAACAGCTGCTGCATGGGCGACATCGGCGTGCACGCGTTCAATCTGGCTGAATTTGTGAGTGGACTTGAAGTAACGCAGTTGCGCGGCGAACTCAATCGCATCGTAGCCGGGCGCCAGCTCGACGATGACGGTGTGGTCTCGATGCATTTCAACAACAATGCTCGTGGCGTGCTGCTGGCCAGCCAGATCAGCACTGGCGAAGAAAACAACATCCGCTTGCGCATCTACGGTGAAAAGGCCGGCCTCGACTGGCAGCAGATGGAACCGAATTCATTGTGGCTGCGGCCAAACAACCAACCCGCTGAATTATTCCGCACGGGTACTGCCTATGTGGGCGAAGCAGCGCGTTGGCATACCCGCGTGCCGGCCGGGCATCCTGAAGGTTATATCGAAGCGTTCGCCAATATTTATCGTGCGTTTGCCGGGCAGATTCGTGCGCATGCGAGCGGACACAACCCTGTACAACAAGCACCTGGAATCAAAGAGGCGCTACGCGGTATGGCGTTTATTGAGACGGTGGTTGATAGCGCCTCTCGTGATGGGTGGTTGCCGTTTCCCGCTGTGTGATTAGTTCGACGCAGTCGGTCTTCCGAGTTCAGCTATACGTCACTTTCCACGCGCATCAACGATCAGCTGAAACTTGCGAGTAACCGGACTCACCGGTAAATCGTTGGTTTCCACAACTTCAAAGCTTACATTTTCCAGGTGCTTGGCTGCGAGAATTTCTCTCAAGCGCGTTGCCACTGCTGCGCGCGCTGCAGCTTTCTGCTCTGGCTGCATTTGGCTGTCGAGACACACCATGAAGCGGAAGGAAGTGTCACTCAACAGATGCATCTGAAAGCGGGTAACACCAGTGACGAAGATTTCATTGATGGTGTGTGGGCTGATGAAATCCTTTACACCGCTTTGATTGGTGAAGACAGGCTGTAGTTCGTTACGGCCTATCAGGTTCTCTATAACCGTGTATGGCTTGTGTTGGTCAGTTTGCACAGGGCGCAAGGTGTCTGACATGCGATAGCGGATCAGCGGCAGCGTGCGGTTAAACAGGTTGGTGATGAGCGTGTGGTCTTCATGGCACTCGTAGATCAGATCATCGTCATACAACACGATCTGCTCACTGCCTGGCATGGCGCTGCCCATGCCCAGATGTTCACTGCTGCCATAGCCATTCACGACACCCGCACCAAAGGCTTGCTGCAGTATTTCCTTGTCTCCCTTGGTAGTGGCCTCACCGGCACAGGCAATCATTTGCGGAGCAATACTGAGCACGCCTTCACGCTGTTTTTCAGCCAGTATTTTCAACGCCGTGGTGTAGCCAAACAGAATATCCGGCTGGCACTTGTTGAGGCCGTCGATAACCTCCGGCAATGGACTGTTCACCTCAAACAACTCAAGACGCATGAACAAACGCAGCAGTCCGCGCCTGACCATACTCACCATGGTTACACCGGCATAGTGGCCGTCGGTGGCGCCGAAGAAGGCCATGCGGTAACGGCCACGATTCTTGCGCTTGGTGGTGGACCGCTGCCGGGCAGCCGGGCGCCCCATGCCAACACCGCGCACCAGATCTTCCGGTGCATAGACAAAATAACCGACTTCGCCCGAGGAGCCCGAGGTGTGTATGACAGTGAAATGACCCAGATAGCGCTCCATTGGATCTTTCGAGCGGGTGAGGAAATCGGCGATGGCCTTTTTGGTGACGCGGCTATCGGTAGCGATCGCATCAAAGTTGGCCATCAGGATCGATTTGGTCAGCACCGGAAATTGTTCCGGCGTGGCAGTGGCCGGATCGATGCCGCGCTCTTTGATAATGTTGCGGTAATAAGCTGAATGCTCATTGACGTGGCGCACCAGGTCGCGGAATTTGGCGAGCCTGACGGCTTCAAAGTCTGCACGCGAAAGTGTGGCGTTGTGTCGTAATTCCCGGGCTTTGGCGAGCCGGAGTCGCAGCAGCTTGAACAAGTTTCCCCCGAATTCTTATTATGCCAGCGCGGGGCAATCTATCACTTGCGTTGGCTGAATAACACTACGGCACACGCAGCAGCTCGGCGCTGACAATCACTGCCGGGCTGTTATTATTGAGCCAGCCTTAACAAGCAAGGAATGTCCATGCAAAGAAGAAAACTATTACAACTGCTGGCAGCCTCTGCCGCTGCGCCACTGGTGCGTGCAGCCGATGCCGAACTGGTGGTGGCCGTTAACCAGACCACCATCGAAAGCGCTCCATTCTTTATCCAGAATATTCCCGGCATTCGCGTAGTCCCTGTGCCGAATGGCCGCGCTGCATCAGCGCTTTTGGTAAGTGGCATGGCAGATGCCGCCACCGGCTCCGAGACGCAGGCCTTATTGAACTCCATCGCGCAGCCCGATCTGCGCATTGTGCTCACCGTGTCTGAATGCCGCTACCGCATGGTGGCAAGTCGCAGTGCCGGCATCCACGGCATCATTGATCTGCGCGGTAAGCGCGTAGCGCAAACGCCGGGCACTTCATCAATTTATTTTCTGGTCGACATGCTGCGCATGGTCGGGCTGACAGTGAACGACGTAACGCTGGTTACCATGGAAGGCCCCGACATGCCGGCCGCGCTCGCCAGCAAACAGATTGATGCGATGGCGATGTGGGAACCGCATGCGCAAAATGCAGTGGATCAGCTTGGCGCTGACTACATGATATTGACGCACCCCAATGCCTATTTCGAACGCTTCAACCTCAACACTACCACCAATATTTTGAACAATGCCGAACGCCGTGCCGTGCTGGTTTCGGCCATCAAATCCATTGCAGAAGTGTCACGTCAGCTGGAAAAGACACCGGCGCCGTTCATGCCAGCTTTGTCGAAAGCGATCAACACACCAGTGAAGACTATCGAAAATGTGTGGCCGCAGTTCCGCTTTCCTGCTCGCCTTGATCAAACTGCCATGCAGGAGATATTGGTCAAGATGGAACCGTGGGCTGCCGAGGTGGCAAAACGTGAGATTCGTTCAAATGCAGTGCTGGGAAAGATGATCGACGCCAGCATCGTGAAGGAAGCCGGGCTGTAACCAAGCGCGCTCATCTGCTGCTGAA
>CANCGR010000105.1 GCA_947377625.1 Gammaproteobacteria bacterium
GTGCGCTTGCTCACACCCTTTTCCTTCAAGCTGAACGGCGCGCCGAATTCAAAGCCCCAGTTGGTAACAGTGCCATCGGCATTTTTTACATCCAGGTACAGCCAGCTGTGCGGGTTGGTAAGTTCCAGTTTGGTGATAAGCCCTTTCACCTCGATAGGCTGGCCGGAATCGAACTCGGCAGAAAAAGCATGGTGGGCGTTGGCAGGCAGCGCTGACACCGTCAGTGCAGCAAACGCAAACAAGCCGGAAATTTGGAATTTCGTTTTCATGGTTAAAGCTCCAGTAGCAAAAAGTTGGACAGACGCTACCGCTTTGCAGAGCGCGTGCCAGAAATGATTTGGAAGTGAGCGAGGTGGCGGCAAACAGCAACGAAACAACTTGCAAGTGAAGAGCAGCAAAGGATTTTTTATTTTTTGGATTTTTTTGAAGCAGGGTTTTTCAAGAGGCCCCAACGCTCGCCAACTGTTGCGATTGCAACAGCACGGGCAGTTTTCTGTTGCACGCTGCGCAGCTGGAAACTTCATTAAACACTGCTAAGCAATGCAGTTTTTCTTGGTTCTTGTGCATAAGCGCCGCCATTACAGTGGCGGCGTTTTCGCAATCACACCAGGAGAAACCAATGAAACATACTTACCGACTGGCAGCCCTCGCACTGGCTTCCGGTTTTACTCTCAATGCCTTTGCGCAGAGCACACAGCAAGCTGCTGCTGCCAACAGCGGCATTGAAGAGATCACCGTCAACGCACGCCGCAAGGTTGAGAATGCGCAAGACGTGCCGATTTCACTGGCCGTCATCGGTGGTGAAACGCTGGAAGCGAAAGGCTCGTTCAACGGCGCCCGCTTGGCCGAGCTGCAACCCAGCATCCAGTACTTTGCTTCCAACCCGCGCAACACCGGCATCAACATTCGCGGCCTGGGTGCGCCGTTCGGGTTGACCAATGACGGCATCGAACCCGGTGTCGGCGTCTATGTGGATCAGGTCTACAACGCCCGCCCGGCTTCAACCTCATTTGATTTCATCGATGTGCAGCAAGTGGAAATTTTGCGTGGCCCGCAGGGCACCTTGTATGGCAAGAACACCACTTCCGGCGCGGTCAACATCGTGACACGCCCGCCCAGCTTCTCACCGGAAGGCAAGCTCGAAGTCAGCTACGGTGATTACGGCTTCCAGCAAACGCGCGGCTTTCTGACCGGGCCGCTTACCGATAACATCGCCGCGCGTGTGTCATTCTCCGGCACCAAGCGCAACGGCACTGTCTACAACACGAAGACCAGCCAGAACATCAACAACATCGATAACGCCGGCATACGCGCCCAGATCCTTTATAACGTCAGCAGCGACTTCAAGCTGACCTTCAACGCCGACTACAACCAGCAGCGCCCCACCTGCTGCGTGCAGGTGTACGCAGGTATTGCACCGACGCAGCGTCCGCTCAACCGCCAATTCGCGGCAGAGGCGGCCGACCTTGGTTACAAGCTGCCCACCACCACGCCGTTTGACCGCATCACCGACGTTGATACGCCGATCCAGTCACATCAGGATCTCGGTGGCTTGAGCCTGTTGGCGGAATGGAACCTTGGCGGCGGCAAGCTGACCTCGGTCACTGCCTGGCGCTACTGGAACTGGTACCCGCTCAACGACCGCGACTTTATCGGTTTGCCGATCACGACGATTTCGTCCAATTACCAGAAGCAAACCCAGTGGACGCAGGAAGTGCGCTTTGCCGGTGACTTCACCGACAAGCTCGACTACGTGGCAGGCGTGTTCCTCTACAAGCAGGACATCAACACCGACAGCATCCAGGAACAGGGCAGTGCTGCTGCGCGTTTCCTGCTGGCGCCGTCGGCCAATGCCAACACGCCGGGTCTGCTTAACGGTTTGCACTCCGATGCCTACGTCAATTTCGACAACAAGAGCTACGCGCTGTTCAGCCAGGCCACCTGGCACATCACTGACAATTTCAGCGTGGTGCCCGGCTTGCGCTACAACTACGACTACAAGAACACCGACTACAACAACGTGGTGGTGGGCGGCCTGCAGACCAGCACTGCTGCGCTGATCACGCTGAAAAACTCGGTATTGCAGTCGCAGAAATATCTTGCACAGTCCAGCAACAACAACTTGTCAGGTCAGCTCACACTGCAATACAAGTTGGCTGATCACATCAACACCTACGCCACCTATTCGAAGGCTTTCAAGTCAGTCGGTGTGAACCTGAACGGTATTCCCAACGATGCAGCCGGCGTCCCTGCTCTTTCCGCTGCCACCGTCAAACCGGAACGGGTTCGTCACTACGAACTGGGCTTGAAGAGCACGCTGCTTGACGGCCAGCTGACTGCCAATGTCGATGTGTTCCACACCAGGATTCACGACTTCCAGGCCAACGTCATCAACGGCGCCGTCGGTGTATTGCGCGGCTATCTGGCCAATGCCAAAGCCGTATCGGTAAAGGGCGCAGAAGTTGAGTTGACCTGGCGTCCAACCAACAACCTGCAACTTGGGCTGAACGGCACCTTCACCGACGGCAAGTACGATGACTTCAAAGACGCACCGTGCGCGCTGGAACTGACCGGCGCTCCGGCCGGCCCGCTCGGTGCCGGCGTATGTGACGCCTCTGGCACCAAACTGCCGGGCATTTCCGATACGGTAGTAACAGCCAGCGGCCAATACTCTTTCCCGACTACGGTATTCGGCCTGGACGGCGACCTGTTTGCCGGGATTGACGTCAACAGCCGCTCGAACTTTTCGTCCAGTCCCACTTTCTCGCAGTACATGGTGGTGGATGGCTACACACTGACCAACGTCCGCGCCGGCTTCCGCAGCAACGGCAAAACCGACTGGCAGGTATTTGCCTGGGCCCGCAACCTGGGCAACACCAAGTACTACGAGTTCCTGACTGCACAGCCGGGCAGCTCCGGCCTGATCGTGGGCCAGTTGGGTGATCCACGCACCGCAGGCGTGACGTTCAACTTCAGCTTCTGATCTCTTTAATTTCGATCCCCTCTTTGGCCCGGCTAGTCCGGGCCTTTTTTTGTTCGGCGACTTTTGCCATCTGTACAATGTTGATAGCAACCCTGACGAAGCAAGGCTCCCTGCGAGCCTGAGACTGTACTCGCGGGTTTGCGTGCCATCGTGCAGCCAAACGTTGGTTTCTCACCCATCAACCCATACAATGTACGGAAAATTAAAAACGTCAAACCCATCAGGCCAAGCGACAAGCAGGCCAGACAGTGGATGTGTGAAGCAGCGCAAGGAATGCGGCGCTTGCTGTTTTCTTCACACTCGGAAAAACGGATGCGGCAGCGAAAGATCGGCCGCAGGCAAGTACTGGAAGCACTGTTACGCGGCTACATCAGCGAGCCATTGCACAAGGATGCGCAGGGTGACTGGCACTGCAATGTGAGTTCGCAGTATGCAGGGGCAGGCATCACCGTAGGGGTGGTGTTCAAGCTGGGTGAAGGTGGTGAGTGGGTAATTATCGCCACGGTATTTAATGGGTGAGCAAATGTTGAAATATGACGACTGCGGATTGCGCAATATCTGGCTGAAAAATGGCTATAGCTACGTGTCTGTGCGCGGGCATGGCAAGTGCCTGGAGATTACCGACGTAGACGGGTTACATCGCTCCATTGGTTCTGCGTTGGTGAATTATCGCAAGCGTTTGTCTGGTGCCGAAATCCGGTTTCTGCGGGTCGAAATGGGCATGTCACAAAAACGGCTGGCCGATTGCATGGGAGTTGATGAGCAGACCATTTCACTGTGGGAACGCAGCAAACGTCGCCCGGCCGTGGCAGCCGAACGCGTGCTGCGCCTGCTGTATTTGGAACACGCCGACGGCAAAACCAAAGTGGCCAAAATGATTGCCCAGTGGAACGACATAGACCGCATGGAGGAACAGAAAGATGATGCCAAGCAGATATTTCAGGAAACCAGGAAAGGGTGGGGCATGGCGGCGTGACCTATTAGGCATTGCTTGAAGGCATCGCCTGCCAGATACGGACTCACATCAAAGCGGCCAACCCGATCGTCATCGGCCGTAATCTGCAGGCCCCAGCCTGGCAACACCTTGATATCTGCAATGTTCATTCTTCCAACCCTTTGTTTTTGGCAGAGAACGGTTTTCTGCATTTTAAAATTTATTTTGATTGCAGCTTTTCCGCTAAGCAAAGCATTTTTTCTTGGTTCTGCATGCACTGAGTCGCCGCCAGAATGCCCGCCACATTCTGTAATCGGAGTACCTGTCATGAAACCGGCCCTGTTTTCTTTTACTGCAGCACTGCTCACTACAACCTTGTTGCTGAGCAGCTGCGGCGGCAGCAACAGCACTGACACTGCCAGCAGTGCCGGCACACCGGCTGCTGCGGTGACGCGCAAACTGTTGAATGTGTCTTACGATCCGACGCGCGAGCTTTATCAGGAACTCAACCCGGCCTTCGCTGAAAGCTGGCATGCCAAAACCGGCGAGAACGTGGAGATCACACAGTCGCACGGCGGCTCCGGCAGTCAGGCGCGCGCAGTGATCGACGGTCTTGATGCCGATGTGGTGACACTGGCGCTGGCCTATGACATCGACTCCATTGCTGAACGCACCGGCAAAGTTGCCAAAGACTGGGAAACGCTGTTGCCAGACAGCAGCTCGCCCTACACCTCGACCATCGTGTTCCTCGTGCGCAAGGGCAACCCAAAAAACATTCACGACTGGAATGACCTCGGCAAATCTGGCGTCGGCGTGATCACCGCCAATCCGAAAAGTGGTGGCGGTGCGCGTTGGAACTATCTGGCGGCGTGGGGTTATGCGTTGCAACAGCCCGGTGGCAGTGAGAAGAGCGCGCAGGACTTCGTCGCATCAGTCTACAAAAACGTGCTGGTGCTGGATTCAGGTGCACGCGGCTCCACCACCACCTTCGTGCAACGCGGCATCGGCGATGTGCTGATCTCGTGGGAAAACGAAGCCTACCTGGCGCTCAATGAACTCGGCCCTGACCAACTGGAAATCGTGGTGCCGTCAGTATCGATTCTGGCAGAGCCGCCGGTAGCAGTAGTGAAAGGCAATGCCGAAGCCAAGGGCAATGCCGAGGTGGCCAAGGCTTATCTTGAGTTCCTCTACTCAGCCAAAGGCCAGCAATTGGCAGCCAAACATTACTATCGCCCACGCCATCCCGAGCAGGCAGATGCGGCTGATGTTGCGCGTCTGAAACCATTGCAAACCTTCACCATTCGCGATGTGTTCGGCAGCTGGGCGCAAGCGCAGGCCAAGCACTTCAATGATGGCGGCGTATTCGACCAGATTTACGTAAAGTAAGGCGACCTGTGATGACTGCCACTCCTGTTTTGATCGTGCCCGGTTACCGCGGTAGCCCGCCCGGGCACTGGCAAAGCTGGCTTGAGCAGCAACTGCCTGACACTGCCCGCATCGATGGCATCGACTGGAATGAGCCGGTGCTCGCGCACTGGGCCGCGCAAGTGCGTGATGCATTGGCACGCGCTTCGCAACCACTGCGTATTGTTGCGCACAGTTTTGGCTGTCTCGCGGCAGTGGTAGCGGTCGCCGATCGCCCTGAACAAGTTGCACAACTGGTGCTGGTAGCACCGGCCGATCCTGACCGTTTTGATTGTATGGGCCTCAAACCTGAAATGACGTTTCTTGATGAGCGCTTCAGTTTGAGCAAAGCCGTGCCGCAACGTGCGCTGGGAGTGAACGGACTGGTGATCGGCAGTCGCAATGATCCCTGGTTGAGTTATGACAAGGCCGCAACACTGGCCGCTGACTGGGCGCTCGTGCTGCACGATGCAGGTGCTGCTGGCCATATCAATGCCGAGTCAGGTTATGGCGCTTGGCCTGCATTGCTGGACTTGCTGCAAACGCCATCAGCACCAGCACCGCGTGTATCGCCTGGCACAGCCGCCAATCTGCGCAAAGGGCGAGGCAGTGCGCTGGCCGCCGTGCGTCAACTCACTCGCGAGCAATTGCAAAGCCCGCAAGATCATCGGTTGTGGCAACAAAAAACGGTTGGCGCGCCTTAGCAGCTTTCCTGCTAACCAAAGCACTTTTAATTGTTTGGGTTGCCTTTGGGCGCTCTCTACACTGCCGCGCAGTTTCCCGGAGTATGCAATGTCCTTATCGCTTTCCCAGCCTTCACCCCGTTCGCGTGCGCGCAACGTACTGCCCGGCTTCAATCTGACGCTGGGTTATACGTTGGTGTACCTTTCACTGATTGTGCTGCTGCCGGTAGCGGCAGTATTCCTGCGCACGGCTGATCTGTCGTTTGGCGAATTTCTCGCGGTGATCAGCAAGCCGGCGCTGGTGGCCTCGTACAAATTGTCGTTCGGTGCATCGCTGCTGGCGGCCTGCATCAATGCCGTGTTCGGACTGTTGCTGTCGTGGGCGTTGGTGCGTTACTCGTTTCCTGGCAAGAAAATCGTCGATGCGCTGGTAGATCTGCCGTTTGCATTGCCTACCGCTGTGGCGGGCATCTCGCTGGCCACGCTCTACTCCAAAAACGGCTGGCTCGGTCAATTCTTCGAAGGCGTGCTCGGCATCAAGGTGGCCTTTACACCGCTCGGTGTATTAGTGGCATTGGTGTTCATCGGCCTGCCGTTTGTAGTGCGCACCTTGCAGCCAATTCTCGAAGATCTGGAAACCGAGCTGGAAGAAGCCGCCGCCAGCCTCGGCGCCAACCGCTGGCAAACCTTTCGGCATGTGGTGTTGCCGGTGTTGACGCCGGCGCTGTTGACCGGCTTTGCGCTGGCGTTTGCGCGCGCTGTGGGTGAATACGGCTCGGTGATTTTCATTGCAGGCAATATTCCGCTGGTGTCTGAAATCACACCGCTGCTGATCATCACGCGGCTTGAGCAATACGACTACACCGGCGCTACGGCAATTGCAGTGGTGATGCTGGTGTTCTCATTCGTGATGCTGCTGCTGATCAACGGCCTGCAAAGCTGGAGTGCGCGTCGCACCGGGAGAACCCTGTGAGCACCGCGCTTGCCAACACATCGCTCTTGCGCAGCCAGACCCGTTTCGAACGCAATGCTGCCACCCGCGAGCCTCGCTGGATCAAGTGGAGCATCCTCGGTCTTGGCTTGGGTTTCTTTGTACTTTTTATTTTCATGCCGCTGATTGCGGTGTTTTTCGAAGCCCTGCGCAAAGGCTGGTCGCCCTATCTGCACGCCATCATTGCCCCGGATGCGTTGAGTGCACTGTGGCTGACGCTGACCATCGCGCTGGTGGCAGTGCCGCTGAATCTGGTGTTCGGTGTGGCGGCAGCCTGGCTGATCGCCAAGTTTGATTTTCGTGGCAAGCAATTGCTGACGACGCTGATTGATGTGCCATTCTCGGTGTCGCCAGTGATCGTTGGCCTGATGTATGTGCTGATCTTCGGTGCCAATGGCTGGTTCGGCGCGTGGCTGCACGCGCACAACCTTCATGTCATCTTCGCTTTACCCGGCATGTTGCTGGCTACCACTTTTGTGACCTTTCCGTTCATCGCGCGCGAACTGATTCCGCTGATGCAGGCACAAGGCCGCGAAGAAGAAGAAGCCGCAGTAGTGCTCGGCGCCAACGGCTGGCAAGTGTTCTGGCATGTGACGCTGCCCAACATCAAATGGGGCGTGATTTACGGGGTAATTCTCGCCAATGCGCGCGCGATGGGTGAGTTCGGCGCGGTGTCGGTAGTGTCCGGCAAACTGCGCGGGCAGACCACCAC
>CANCGR010000106.1 GCA_947377625.1 Gammaproteobacteria bacterium
ACTGCGCCTGGCTTGGCGCAGCACCGGCCAGCAACAACAACGACAGCGAGAGCCGAATTCCGTAGTCAGTGATACGCATAACGTTAACCTCGTTGGTTTTTACTTGTTCTCAGGGTTTGGTGTTGGGCAGCGCAAATACATAGAGCGTCGCTGCACCGGTGGGTTCGTCCAGCTTTAGCGGAATTGGCCCCATGTTCAGGCGCGTCAGCGATTGTTGCGACAGGGTTTCACCGGCAATCACGGCGATATATTGGCGACCATTTACCGAGTAAGTGATATTGCTCATCGAGATCGGCCCGCCGAGCGTGGTGTCCCACAGCACGGCGCCGGTGTCGGCATTCATTGCGCGATAGTGGCGATTGATGTCGCCCCAGAAAATCAGGTTACCGGCGGTGGCTAATATCGCGCTGTTGGTGGGGATGCGGCCCATCGGCCAGTGCGTGATCTGCCCGGTTTCCATATTGATTTTCGCAAGGCCATTGAGCTCGTTCTCGGCTACGCCGGGTTCGGGCGCGCCCACACGTTTCTCAGGAGACTTGGTGGCCGGATTGGCGGAAGTCATGTCCAGACAATTGCGGATATAGGGCACATACAGCGCATTTTTGCCGGGATGATAGGCGCTGGGCCAGAAGCTGCGCGTGTTGAAGTAACAGATAAGATGCCGTTCGCCCGGTTCATCCACGATCAGTTCACGGTTGATGTAGGTTCGCCCGGTTTTTACGTCTATGTCGCTGAGGAAATAATTTTTTACATCAAAGGGAAACGGCGTTGACCACAGGAATTCGCCGCTCTTTCTGTCGAGCAGCCACAAGCCGCCGCCTTCACCCACATTCGCCACCACATCGCGCACAGAGCCTGGTTTGATGTTGGGGTTGATCCAGCGCACGTGTTTCGGGTCAGGATTTATCGGCGTGCGCAGCAGTGTGCGTTCCTCGTTCATGTCCAGATCCCAGTCGTCGCCTGGCAAGTGCTGGTAGTACCAACGCAGCTCACCGGTGTCTGCATCCAGCGCCACAGTGGAATTGCTGTACAGATCCGTCGGGGCTGCATAGCCGGCACTGTCTGAGTTGCCGCCGTGGCGTTCGCTGCGAGTCGTAGGCATCGGATTGGCGATGCCCCAATAGATAAGGTTGTTCACTGCATCGTAACTGCCGGGCAAGCCCCACGGTGAAGCCAGTCGCTCATTGAGCGGCACGCCATTCCAGGTGTCGTCATCGCCTTGTTTGATGGTGTTGAACTTCCACAGCAGCTTGCCAGTGTGCGCATCGTGCGCTGCGACAAAGCAACTGTCGCGCGGGCCGCGAATGCAATTGCCGTTGGAAATCACTTTGCCGTTGGCGACGATAACGCCGCCACTTTGGCCGCGTTGCCCGGTTGTGGCTTCCCAGCGCAACTGGCCGGTTTTGGCATCAAGTGCGACAACAGTGGAATCCGGTGCAGTGAAATAAACCATGTCATCAAAGATCGCGATGGTTTTGGCATGGCCCTGGGCGCCGGTATTGGGGTTGGCGTATTGGCGTTGGTATTCCCAGATCTGGTCGCCGGTGGTGGCATCAAGTGCAAGCACAGTGGAAGTGGGTGTTGAGAGATAGAGTACACCTTGATACTCAAGCGGAATGATGTAGCTGAGTCCCTTTGGCAGGCCGCGCGCGAACGCCAGCGCGAGCTTGCTGACATTGTCGGTGTTTACCTGCGCCAATGGACTGAAGCGCTGTGCATCCGGTGTGCGGCTAAACCACAGCCAATCGTCGGGGCTTGGGTTCAGCAGGGTCTTGTCATCTATAGGTGTGAAAGTGGCCAGCTTGCGAGAAGTAGTAGTTGCACTTGCTGTGGTGGTAGTTGCTTGAGTCGCAGTGTTGGCAGATGCAACCAGAAAGCGGAGGTAGTTGATAAGCAGTGGTAGCTGCTGCGCCGTAACCGCTGCCGGTGGCATGCCACGCTCAGGACTGCCAGTGCGCAGGAATTCGCTGAGCCTGGCGTCAGTTTCCTTTGCTACGCGCGGCAACAGTGAAGGGCCAAGCTGGCCACCACGACCATCGGCGCTGTGGCAATGGGCACAGGCGCCGTCAAACACGATGCTGCCAGCCGCAGTGTTTTCATCACGCGTGGCGGCTTGCAATGATGCGTGCGCAAAGCCGAGTGCAAACACCGCCAACAGTTTCCCAGCAGCATTCATGTGCTTTGACCTTCTTAGTGAGCTGACAAGACTTTTTCCAGCTCCGCCCGCTCCATCAGCGGCGGCATTGGTGGCGCATGCACCGGCACAAAATTCTGGTAATCGATTTTCAGTTGCTTGAGTTCGCCATCCAGATGTACGAGAAACGGATGCGGGCCATTCTTGCCGCCGAATACCGGATTGATCCATGGCTCCAGTTCATCAGCTTCAACAACGGTCTTGCTGGCAGGCAAATACGCAATCAGCATATCCGCTGCGTGGGCATTGGGCGCCAGTGCGTACAGATCAATGCTCTGGCCAGCGCCGTCCTTGATTTCGTAGTGGCCCTTGATGCCTTGCACCTTCACGCTTACTACATTGGGTTCGGTTGGCTTCACGCGCAGTGTGCGCGCTGCCGACAGTGCTTTCTGGAAAAACGCCGCATTCATTTCGTGTGTCAAAATAGTCGCGCCTTCTGCGGCAAACTGCCGCAGCCCGGAAGCGTGATCGAAATGACTATGCGTGCTTACCACATAACGAATGGGCTTGTTGGGAATGGCTTCTTTGGTGAGCTTGATCAGTTCCTGCGCGCGTGCGTCGTTTTGCAAACCATCAATCACTACCGAAAATTTGTCGAACTCCACGGCCACTGATTGATAGCCGCCGAGGATCGCAAAGATGCCTTTGCCGATTTCCTTGAACTTGGGTCCTTCGGTAGCTGGTGCCGGTGGGCGTGGTGGCGCAGGCGGCTTGTTGGGCAGCGTCGCAGTGCTGGCTGCTGCACTGGCAATGGCCAGCGACAGTATCGGCGAGCCGCCTTGCTTGATGCTGAAGGTTGCCGGGAACAAGACGCCAGTGAAAGTTTTATAGGCGCCAAACTCAGCCAGCACTTCCATGTCGCCAAACACCGGGTCATCGATCCAGGTTTGAATGCTGGTGAGTTCATGCCTGGCGTTGAAGTGGCCGATCAGCTTGTAGGCAAGCATGTCGCGCTCCAGTGGCAAGCTTACCTGCCAACCTGCGCCTTCTTTGGTAATCACTGGCTTGCCCGCTTCCAGTAATCGCAGGAAGCCGTGCGGCGTCAGCCAGATCAGCATTTGATCAGGCCAAGTGGCAGTGCTGTTGATGAAACTTTGTTGCGGCGCGGGCGTGGCAGCAGGTTGTGCACCACAGCCGCCGATGTGATCAGCATCCATGCCGGCTCTGCGCTGCGCAGTTTGGCTGGAAGTGCCACTCGCATAATCGATTACGCGGTGATAATCGGTGAGTTCCCAACGTGCCCAGCCATCGCTGATGGCCCAGGCTTGGCCAAGACAAGCGTCCCAGCCGGCGCCGGTAAATTCGATGCCATTCAAGGGGCCACCCAACGCTGTGACTGCCGCCGCCTGGAAATCTGTGGTTGCTACTGGTTGAGCTTGGGCTGCTGACATGAAAGCGGGATGTATGAATTGGCTGAGACAAATAATGCCACCCAGCAACTGCCGCCAGTTCTTTGCACTTTCATTGGAATATTTTATGAAACCTGCGATGGAACTGGTCATTGTTATTGTCCCTGGTTTTCTGTGAACCCTTGTCTTCGTATAGGTATAGCTACAAGCGCGTGCCAGCCAATACGAGCCCTTCACCAACGTATCAAAAACACCGGGAACGGCGCCACTCTTATCCGGCATATCGCTGCTTTCGGAGGTGGTCGCAAATTGCGATCACCTCAGTCGATCGGGTTTGCGCCCTGGGAGTGATGTCCCGTATTCTCGGCGCCAACGTAAACATCAGGGCTGCAATCATGACAACCACAATAACAAGCAAAGTTGTATTCACTGTTGCACTGCTGGCCCTGAGCCATGGGCTCCAAGCCGCTGAAGTGGATGCCCGAACCCTGATCGGTGCCGACAATGAACCTGGCCAATGGCTGAGCCCGGGGCGCACTTACGATGAGCAGCGCTTCTCGCCGCTGACGCAAATCAACGCAGACAACGTGGCACAACTGGCGCTGGCCTGGTATGCCGACTTCGACACCAATCGTGGCCAGGAATCTTCACCGCTGGTGATCAACGGCATGCTCTATGTCACCACCGCGTGGAGCAAGGTCTATGCCTATGATGCCAAAACCGGCGCGCCGCGCTGGAACTATGATCCCAACGTGGCCGGTGGCATCGGCATCAAGGGCTGCTGCGATGTAGTCAATCGTGGCTTGGCTGCGTGGGGCAACAAACTTTATCTGGGCGCGTACGATGGTCGCCTGATTGCGCTGGATGCAAAATCCGGCAAGGTGGAGTGGCAAGTGAACACCATTGATGAGGCGCGCTCCTACACCATCACCGGTGCGCCACGCGTGGCCAATGGAAAAGTGTTCATCGGCAATGGCGGTGCCGAAATCGGCGTGCGCGGTTATATCTCGGCGTTTGATGCCAACGACGGCAAATTGCTGTGGCGCTTTTTCACCGTGCCGGGTGAGCCATCGAAACCACAGGAAAACAAGGCGCTCGAGGCTGCGCTCAAAACGTGGACTGGCGATTTGTTCTGGCAGCTTGGCGGCGGCACCGTGTGGGACGGCATTCTTTACGACCCGCAGACCAACCTCGTGTACTTCGGCACCGCCAACGGTTCGCCGTGGATGGCAGAAGCACGCAGTCCGCAAGGCGGCGACAACCTGTTCCTGAATTCCATTGTGGCGGTGAAGGCTGACAGTGGCGAATACGTGTGGCACTACCAGGTCACACCGTCGGAGTCGTGGGACTATGATGCGACCAGTCCGTTTGTGATGGCTGATCTTGAGTTCAACGGCGCCAAACATCACACCTTGATGCAGGGCAACAAGAACGGCTTCTTCTATGCGCTTGATGCTGCGACCGGCAAACTGCTGGCGGCCGACCCTTTCACCAAAGTGACCTGGGCCACGCATGTAGACATGCAAACCGGCAGGCCGGTGGAAGTGCCGTCCGCGCATTTTGGCAAGACTGGTCAGGCCATAGCCGTGCAACCAGGCGGGCAGGGCGCGCACAGTTGGCATCCGATGTCGTTCAGCCGCAACACCGGTCTGGTTTATCTGCCCATGGTGGAAACCGTTTCGGCATTTGCACCCGATCCCAATTACAAACCCCGTCAAAACACTGCCAATACCGGCATGGGCCGCGCCGGGCCGGAAATAATGAAGAATCTGCCGGAAGATGCTCCACGCACCTCACGCGCGTTTCTGATGGCGTGGGACCCGGTGGCGCGCAAGCAGGTGTGGCGCACTGAGGAGCGCGGCACTATCGCCTCCGGTGCGCTCAGCACGGCCGGTGGGTTGGTAATCCAAGGGTCACAGAAAGGTGAACTCAACGCGTTCCGCGACAGCGATGGCAAGAAACTGTGGTCGTTCGCTGCGCAGACGGGTGTGGTGGCCGCGCCCGTCAGTTACCAGATCGACGGCGAACAATATATTGCGCAACTGGCGGGCTACGGCACGCGTGATTACTACACACCCAATCATTCGCGCTTGCTGGTATTCAAGCTGGGCGGCAAGGCGCAGTTGCCGGCAGCCGAAGCATTGCCGCCAGCACGGCCACTCAATCCGATCGCTGATTTCGGTACACCGGAACAATTGACGCTGGGTGCTGATACCTGGAACGTGCAGTGTGTGATGTGTCATGAAACGGCGTACGGCAATCGGGGCCTGTTCCCTGATTTACGTTATTCCCCGATGCTGAATTCGGCTGATGCCTTCAAGAGCGTGGTGATAGACGGTGTGCTGGAATCTCGCGGCATGGTGTCGTTCAAGCAACGCATCAATGCGCAGGAAGCAGAAGCCATTCGGGCTTACCTGACGCAACGTGCCAATCAGGCCAAGGCGGCGGCGGCTCCTGCACGCTGAACAAAAAAAACAAGGACTCTGCAGATGTTTCGCATTAAAGCTGTGGTCGCACTGGCGATCAGTTTCTCGGTTGCGTGGATGACTCCACTGCAGGCACAAACCGCGCCTTCATACACCAATTTCACGGCGGCGGTTTATACGCGCTACTTCGAAGTGGCGCAGATGAAAGACAAGGCGTGGATGGAACAAAGCTACGCCACCATTGCCTCGCAGGTGAAGGTGGGCAAGATCTATCTGGAGACACATCGTGACCGCCAGTTGGTCGACGCTGCTACCGTGGAGCAAGCCAAAGCTTATTTCCTCAGCAAAGGGCTGAAAGTGGCTGGCGGTATTACGCTCACCATCAGTGAGCCCAATCGTTTTGAAACCTTCTGCTACAGCAATGCAGATGATCGCGCGTGGGTAAAACACGTTGTCGAATTCACCGCTGCACATTTTGACGAGCTGATTCTCGATGATTTCTTCTTCACCAGTTGCAAGAGCGAAGGCGAGATAAAAGCCAAGGGCAAGCAGAGCTGGACCAAGTACCGGCTGGCGTTGCTGCGTGACGCGGCACGCGAATTGATCATCAAGCCGGCCAAGGCCATCAATCCCAAAATAAAAGTTGTCGTCAAATATCCCAACTGGTATGAACATTTTCAGGGGCTGGGTTTCAATCTGGAAACCGAGCCGGGTGATTTCGACGGCATCTACACCGGCACTGAAACCCGCAATGCCGTGACCAGCGCGCAGCATCTGCAGCAGTATCACGGCTATCAGATCTTTCGTTACTTCGACAATCTGCGCCCAGGCCACAACGGCGGTGGTTGGGTGGACACAGCCGGTGCCAACACGCTGGATCGCTATGCCGAGCAGTTGTGGTTGACCTTGTTTGCCAAAGCGCCTGAACTCACCTTGTTTGATTTTCGCCAGTTGCTGTCGCCGTATCGCGACAGCCAGCGTGCGCCGTGGAACAACGCACAAAACAGTTTTGATTTCGATGCGATGGTGGCGTCGCACAAGGGTGCTGAAGCCCCCACCTTTGCGCTACCGGCCGGTTATGCACTCAACAAGGTTGACGCGGTGCTGGCGGAATTGGGCAAGCCACTTGGTATTGCCAGCTATCGGCCGTTTCATGCTACCGGCGAAGATTTTCTGCACAACTACCTCGGCATGATCGGCTTGCCGATTGATATGCAGCCAGTGTTTCCCGAACAAGCCGGCACAGTGCTATTGACGCAATCAGCCGCCGCTGATCCAAAGCTGGTCAGCAAGATTGAAGCGCAAGTGCGCCATGGCAAGAACGTGGTGGTGACTTCCGGCTTGCTCGCAGCACTCGGCAAAGGTGCTCTCGACCAGATCGTGGAATTGCAGGACACCGGCCGTAAAGCGCTGGTGCAGGACTTTATGGCCGGCGGTTTCGGCCCGCCGCTGCACATCGATGCGCCGATGCTGATTCCACAGATTCAATATCTCACCAACGATTCCTGGGAACTGGTGTCAGCCATTGCCGGCACCAACGGCTGGCCCATCTTGCACGATGCTGACTATGCCGGTGGGCATCTCTATGTGCTGACCATCCCCGACAACTTTGCCGATTTGTATCGTTTGCCGCCGGCAGCGTTGACGACAATTCGCCGCTCACTCAGTCAGCATCTGCCGGCTTATCTTGAGGCGCCCGGCAATGTGTCGTTGTTCATCTACGACAACAATA
>CANCGR010000107.1 GCA_947377625.1 Gammaproteobacteria bacterium
GCATTCAACTGCAGCGCCGAAACCATGCTCCCCACAAAGGTTTGCGAATGCAGGTACACGACTTTTGCTGAAGGGTTTTTTTGCAGAAGGTGGTTACCTATTGCATGCATCAAATGGGTTTTACCCAATCCAACACCTCCATATATAAATAGTGGGTTGTACGCGCCGCCAGGATTACTGGCAACCTGCGCGGCTGCGGCTCGTGCAATCTGGTTTGATTTGCCTTGAATAAAACTATTGAAAGTATAGTTTTTATTCAGCTCCCCGCGGAATGACAGCTTGCGAGAGGAGGCCGTATTGATTATCCCCTGCCGCGGCCCCTCCTGGAAATTCATGGATGGAACCTTGCCTTGATTTGCTGAAACCGGGTCGCTGGCGTCTGCAAGGGCTCTTTCCAATAAATCTTCTGATGAATGAGACTCGGCAGCATCCGCATTAAATTGTGGGGAAACATCGATATTCCGATCTTGCTCACTGATAAAACCTGAGTCTCGACTCGCCACTATCAAGCGGATCTGAGGGGCTGTTCCTTTTGCAAGCTGATTTATTACATCCGTGATTTTGGCTAAAAAGTGCTCATTTACCCACTCTTGCACAAACTTGTTGGGTGCATATATCTGTAATCCACTGTTGTCGCTTTTCGCTTGTAACGGCTTGATCCAGGTATTGAACTGTTGGGCAGGCAATTCGCGTTTTAGGCAAACGGCACACTTTTGCCAGAGTGTAATACTCACTGTGAGAAGGGCTCCGTTAATTATTTTTGGTTTTGCCAGAATCTAGAGGGGGCAAATTCTAACGATCACAGCGATACTTATCCACAGGAGAAAAGAATTTTAAACATTGCACACTGATGTATTTTCTTCTTGTTTTTCAATATGTTATTTTAAATAGTCCTAGGCTGCTGCACCATGCTATAAAAAACAATGGTCAAAATATTTTTTTCTGCCTTGTGCATCGTCTGTGGATAACTTGTGGGTGAATTGTTAAAAGTTGAATACCCCCATCAACCAGATTCAGCTGCGGAATTGAATTGCTTCACCGAGTCAAACTGTTTAGAATCCGCGCTCTTTTTTCCGTCCTCGCACTCGAGATTTGGATCCAGTAAATTCAATCAACAGTTTAGAAGGCCGTTTTAACTGCTCCAGGAAATCCCATGAAACGTACATTTCAGCCCAGCACTATCAAGCGCGCGCGCACCCACGGCTTCCGTGCTCGTATGGCTACCAAAAAAGGCCGCCAAGTACTCGCTCGCCGCAGAGCCAAAGGACGGGCTCGTCTGTCCGCCTGACCTTTTCACCTTTAATGCTTGGTTTTCGATGCCGTTGGCCGGGAGGAAGTTTTGAACCTCAGGCTGACAAAAAGTCATCGACTTCTGAAACCAGGTGACTTCAAACACGTTTTTGACGGGGTTGAAATAAAGGCTGGTTCGCGTCATTTGTCGATCTTAGGTTGCAGCTCTGATCTCGGGCACGCCAGGTTAGGCTTGGTTATTTCAAAGAAGAACGCCGGCATAGCGGTACAACGAAACCGTATTAAGCGCTTGGGTCGCGAAGTATTTCGTCTAAGAAATAGCGACCTACCATCGATTGATATGGTGTTGATCGCCAAACATGGCGTTTCCTCCCTCAGCAATCCTGATATCCTCGCATTGCTCAATCGCTTGGTCGACACCATGATTGACCAATACAAAAAACACCTTGTGTCCCGCGATATTCCGGCCAATACATGCTAAGAGCATTTTTTAAAGAGCTTGATTACTGGATTGCTCGCATGCTGCTTGGCCTGATAACCCTTTATCAGTGGCTGTTGAGTCCAATATTCGGGCGTCAGTGCAGATTCCACCCAACCTGCTCAGATTACTCCAAGCAGGCAATACGCCGGCACGGCTCTCTCCCTGGATTGGCATTAACGGTTTGGCGAATTTCCCGGTGTAACCCTCTTTGTCGCTGTGGCCATGATCCTGTGCCCCTGGTCTTTCAATTACCCTTTTTTTTAACCCCTACATCAAAAAGCAGATCTCAAGATGGACCACAAACGTAAGGTGCTCATTGCTGCATTGGCAGTTGTCAGTTATTTCATGCTGCTGGCATGGAATCAGGATTATCCTGTTCAAACAGCTGAGTCTGCTGCTGCCAGCACACCAATTTCAAACAACTCAACGGCACAGGACATTCCCGCAGTAACAGACACAGGTACTACGGGCTCGCAGCAACCCGTAGCAACTACGGGGGGGGCGCTGGCAAACGCTTCAGAAAAGCCGTCTCTGATCTCGGTGAGCACACTTGTGCAGCACGTACTTATCGACCCGATCGGCGGCGACATAGTTTCACTTTCGCTACCGCGTTTTCCCTCATCCATTGAGACTCCAAATGAAGCCTTCCAGTTGTTGAAGAACGACAGCTCGGGCATATACCAAGCACAAAGCGGTTTGGTTGGACGCAATGGCATTGATGCAAGCAGCAAAGGCAGACCGCATTACACTTCCGCCCAATCAAGTTATGAATCAACCAGTGGTGATCTTGTTGTGGATCTAACAACCACAACAGATGATCAAGTTGAAATAACCAAACGGTTCATTTTCAACAACAGCGATTATTTAATCCGTCAACAATTCATCATCAAAAACAACAGTCCATCAGAATGGCGCGCTAATGTATTCGGCCAGATTAAAAGGGACGAAAGCTCAGACCCACACAAAAGCAGCGGCGTGGGCATGAAAAACTATTTGGGTGGCGTCATGACCTCCAATGATGACCCCTACATCAAAGTAAAGCTTGCCGATTTTGAGAAACATAAAACGCCTGTCGACATGGTCGGCGGGTGGATAGCCTTCTCACAACACTACTTTCTATCTGCCTGGATACCTAACGCTACCGAGCAGAACCGGTTTAGTGTCAAGCACATTAATAAAGATGAATACTTGCTGGGTTTTGTTGGTCCAGAGCAAGTAGTTGCCCCAGGTCAAACAGCATCTTTTGAAAACTCTCTGTGGGCCGGACCCAAAAACCAGGATCGGCTGGAAGAACTAGCCAAACATCTCGGGCTCACCATTGACTATGGAATGCTGTGGTTTGTGGGATATCCCATTTTCCGTTTATTGACCATGATCTATTCATATATAGGCAACTACGGTCTCTCTATTATTTTGCTAACAGTGATAATCAGAACACTGCTTTATCCGCTTTCCAGAAAGCAGTTTGCGTCCAGTGCTGGCATGAGGCGCATTCAGCCCAAAATGAATCAACTGAAAGATCGTTATGGCGACGACAAACAGAAATTCATGCAGGCACAAATGGAGCTTTGGAAAAAAGAGGGGGTCAGTCCCTTCAGTGGTTGTTTGCCCATGTTCGTACAAATGCCTATTTTCATCGGCATTTATTGGGTATTGATCGAAAGTGTTGAACTGAGACAAGCCCCTTTTATCTTGTGGTACCGCGATTTGTCGGTCATAGATCCGTATTTCTTGTTACCGATCCTGTTGGGAGGCGTAAACTATTTACAGCAACACATGAACCCCACCCCCTCCTCAGACCCGATGCAGGCAAAAATGATGAAATTCACGCCTGTGATCATGACGGTGTTCTTCTTGTGGATGCCGGCTGGCTTGGTTATTTATTACTTGGCCAACGGATTATTGGGAATCTTCCAGCAGTGGTATTTCAATGTGCGGCATAAAACACCGGCACCCAACGCCAGCTGATTCATGCATGCCCAGAATGACACAATCTGTGCTCTTGCCTCAGCAGTTGGCAAAGGTGGAGTGAGTGTCATTCGCGTTTCCGGCACCAGAGCTTCAGAGTTTTGCAAGGCGCTCACCGGTTTCGACCCCGAGCCACGCCAAGTCAAATTTTCAAAATTTCACACAACTGACGGTGAGTTGATTGATACGGGTTTGACCGTTTCTTTCACCGGCCCCCACTCATTCACAGGCGAAGACATTTGTGAGTTCCATTGTCATGGCAGCCCTGTAGTTGTAGATCAAATTCTTGCTCAACTGGTTGCCTTTGGTTCCCGATTGGCAAGGCCTGGGGAATTCTCAGAGCGAGCCTTTCTCAACAATAAACTCGATTTGGCACAAGCCGAAGCTATTGCTGACCTCATTGATAGCAGCACTGTGCAAGCGGCACGGCATGCTGTCAGATCTTTGCAGGGAGACTTCTCCAAATTGGTTCAAGACCTGGTAAAGCAGGTAGTTGATCTTCGGGTTTATGTTGAGGCTTCCATTGATTTTGCTGATGAAGAAATCGATTTTCTTTCCAGCGGCAATATTCTTGTTCGTCTAAATACACTTGTTACAACAATAGACTCGACACTTGCACAGGCTAAAACCGGCAGTTTATTGAGAGAAGGTTTGCGTGTAGTAATTGCAGGAGCACCCAATGTTGGCAAATCCACGTTGTTGAATGCTCTTTGTGGGAGTGAAGTCGCGATAGTGACTCCAATTGCCGGCACAACCCGTGACATGCTTCAGCAAGAAATCAATCTGGACGGCATCCCTGTCCACATAACAGATACTGCAGGGCTGCGTCAAAGTGAAGATCCGATTGAAGCAGAGGGCATGCTCCGAGCGCGCAGAGCCCTTGCTGAAGCTGATCATGTTTTATTGTTGTTTGATGCAAAAAACCAGAATGATTTTCAATCCCTCCCTATTTGGAATGAACTCTCGTCATTGCCTCTGCATCAACTAACCCTGGTGTTTAACAAAATAGACCTCTGCCATTTGACGGCCGCTATTTATAAAGATGAAACTCCACAAAAAGTATTTTTGTCTGCCTCTAATCGAGATGGTTTGGAACTACTCAAACAACACCTGAAACTTTGTGCAGGCATGACGCCTGGCGCTGATGGTGGATTTATGGCTCGACGTCGACACTTGGTAGCACTTACAGCTGCAAAAGAAACGTTATTGAAAGCCGTGCACTGTCTTGAAAATTTACAAGCAGGTGAACTGGTCGCTGAAGAGTTGCGAAACACACAGCGTCATCTTGATGAAATTACCGGCAAGTTCACGACCGATGATCTTTTGGGAGCTATCTTCAGCAGCTTCTGTGTAGGCAAATAACTACTAACAACCTGTGGATAGCTTCTTAGCAATAACAGTACAAGCTGTTGGGAGCCAAGCTAATAAGATGTAGGGTAATTGTGGATTACTTTTAGTTTTTCGGACTATCACTCAAACCACCTCGGTTTTATACAAATCTGTAAAGGGTAATACCGAAACAGCACCAACGTTTCCAACAATGTTGAACACGCAACAACTCCTTGAATTCAAAGTGTTCTGCGCAGATTTCCACAGAGGCCCTCCTGGTTAATAACAGTAGTATATAAATAATATAAATATCTTCTTCATATATACCTGTATAGCTAAAGCAATGTATGAAATAGCAACACTGAACAGGCGCCACCTAATCCGCGTATAATTACCCCTCTTTGCTTTAACCCCTTGAGTCCTCCATGTCCGTTCAGGATCATTTTGATGTAATCGTTGTCGGTGGCGGCCATGCCGGTACCGAGGCTGCGCTTGCTTCCGCACGCATGGGGGCAAAAACCTTGCTCGTCAGCCATAACATCGAAACCTTGGGGCAAATGTCATGCAATCCTGCCATTGGCGGCATAGGCAAAACTCATCTGGTCCGTGAAGTTGATGCCATGGGTGGAGCAATGGCAAAGGCCACTGATCTGGCCGGGATACAGTTTCGAATTCTCAACGCCAGCAAGGGTCCTGCCGTCCGCGCTACTCGCGCACAAGCCGACAGGGTGTTGTACAAGGCGGCGATCAGAACCATTTTGGAAAGCCAGCCAAACCTGCTTATCTTCCAGCAGGCCATTGATGACTTGATTGTCAACGGTGATCAGGTGGAAGGAGTCGTGACCCAAATGGGCCAAAAGTTCTATTCCAGCCGTGTCGTGCTGACAACGGGAACATTTCTTGGTGGCAAGATTCATATTGGACTGAACAACTATTCCGGTGGGCGGGCAGGTGATCCTCCGTCAATTGCCTTGGCTCAGCGCTTGCGTGAACTACCTTTGCGCGTGGGTCGCCTCAAAACAGGAACCCCACCCCGAATTGATGCTCGTACTGTCGATTTTTCAGTCATGGCAGAGCAACCAGGCGATACCCCTACTCCGGTAATGTCGTATCTGGGAAAAGTGGAAGAGCATCCTCAGCAGCTGAGTTGTTTTATTACCAGCACCAATGAGCAAAGCCACGAAATCATTCGTAGCGGCCTGCACGAATCACCAATGTATGCGGGAGTGATCGAAGGAGTAGGGCCAAGATACTGTCCGTCAATCGAAGACAAAGTCGTTCGTTTTGCTGATCGATCCAGCCATCAGATTTTTGTCGAACCTGAAGGGCTGACCACGCACGAGCTATATCCCAACGGTATCTCCACCAGTTTGCCGTTTGAAACGCAGCGGAAATTGATTGCTTCGATCAAAGGCTTCGAGAACGCGCATATTATTCGTCCCGGCTATGCAATCGAATACGACTTCTTTGATCCGCGTGACTTACAGGCAACCTTTGAAACCAGCCATATCAAAGGTTTGTATTTTGCAGGCCAGATCAATGGCACCACTGGTTATGAAGAAGCCGCTGCGCAAGGACTGCTTGCAGGAGTGAATGCTGCGCTGGCCGCACAAAATAAAGACCCATGGACGCCGGGACGAGATGAAGCCTATATCGGGGTATTGGTTGATGATCTTTTAACCCAAGGAACCCGTGAACCTTACCGTATGTTTACCTCGCGTGCCGAATATCGTCTTCTTCTGAGACAAGACAATGCAGACATAAGGCTCACTGAAACTGGAAGAAAACTGGGATTGGTGGATGATGAGAGATGGCAAGCATTCAGTGAAAAACGCGAAGCTGTCGAAAAAGAAAGCGCGTGGCTGAAAGAACAATGGGTACGGCCGGATACGGAATTGTCCAGGCAAATTGAACCGTTGCTGGACAATACGCTGTCACATGAATATCGATTGAGTGAAATATTGGCACGGCCAGCGGTCAGCTTTGCATTGTTAGGCAGTGCTTGTATTGAGGCAGGGCTGCGATCGACCTTGCCAACAGATGAAGTCGCTGAGCAGGTAGAAATACAGTTCAAATATCAAGGCTACATAGACCGGCAGCATGACGAGATAGAAAAAATCCGCCGTCATGAAACTACCAGATTACCTGACAACTTTGATTATCGTTCGATTCCAGGTTTATCCAACGAACTCAGGCAGAAATTATCAGACCAACGGCCAGACAGCATCGGCCGCGCATCAAGAATTCCTGGGGTAACTCCTGCTGCAATTTCACTGCTCTTGGTCTATTTGAAAAAGCATCAGTTGCAAGCAGCTCAAGTTGTCAGGACTGACGAAATCAGCAGGACAGCCTGACATGAACGAAGGCTGCCTCAGTGTCTGACGCAATAACGCCGGCATTACGGGAAGCTCTCGCAAAAGCGATAGAGCAACTAAAACTCGACGTTACGAATCAGCAACAAACTCAACTGCTCCAATATCTCGAGCTCCTCCATAAATGGAATAAATCCTACAATTTGAGCGGGCTGCACGACGTCGAGGAAATGCTGACCCTTCATATTGTCGACAGCCTGACACTTCTGCCATACACCAAGGCTGATCGAATC
>CANCGR010000108.1 GCA_947377625.1 Gammaproteobacteria bacterium
TTTCCGAAGATTGACACCAGGTTCGATACCGACAACCGGGGTGGTTCGGCCTACCGCGCCTTGGCGATTCACGATTTGGACGGCTCGACCACCGGCGTCCCTGACTCTTATGTGCTGATCCACGACGGCGAGAACGACAGCGTCGCCACAGACGACACCTGCGAGATTCATCCCAGCTGGAACGCCTCTGTGTGCAAGGGTGATATCGGACGCATTCAGTTCAGTATCAGGAGGCCCGGCCCCACCAGAGGTGCTGGTCTTGCGCTGAAAGATGTTGCTGTGCGGTCAGCGGCGCGTGCACCTGCACCTGCCCCTGGGCCTGCGCGGGCGGCTGCTCCTCAACAGCCAATTACCCTGAGCCGCAATGGCAAGGACTTCAAGATTACGGCCAACCAGAGCACTGTGCGCGCCGGTACCGAGATCCGTGTGAAGACCGAACGAGGTGAAGTGGCCATCAGTTTGAGTGAAATGGCCAAAGACTCCTGGGTCGTGTTCGAGCTGCCAGGTTTCGCCAACGCGGACTCCGGGAAGCAGCAGGACAGCATCGAGAGCTTGCGCAAGGCGACCGAGACTTCGTATTTCAAGGGTCCGGATGCGGTTTGGGTGAAACTGGTAATTCCGACCGCCCCCCAGGGCGTTGGCATGGATCAGTTTGGCCCGACGGACACGCAAACCAGCATTGTGGTAAGCCGATAAGCCAAGCCAGACCATCGACAAGCATAAAAGCCAAAGCGGGACCATGTTGAAGGCATTCCCACTCAGGAACGCACGCTGCTCTACCAACTGGTGGAGCAACATTACCCCACGTTCCGTTACTTGATGGCATTCAGTTGCAAGAAACGCGGGTTCTTCCCCAGCTGCGGTTTCTGTTCGCTAGCAAGCCGGAAGTGATGAGAAAAGCACTGGGTATCGTTTACCGCACGATTGCCACACCAGACCTTGCCTTCGACAAAGCCTGGTGTAAATAGGTTAAAAAATTTGGAATATTTCAAACCAATCTAAGCCCGGTCATACCGCACAATATAGCGGCAGAAATTAATATACTCAGCAAAACTCCGACCCACCAAAGTCGATTAGCGACCGACACGCTAGCGCCATGTGCCAGCATCACCACCCGCAGCCCAGAGGCTAAATGTGCTAGAACGAAAAATACGCCAAGTGCATAGTGCGGCAGGAGGCGGATATTCCAAGCATCATGAATTAATCCGCTTGGCAGTCCAGCAGCAAAGGCCCAATCGGTAGGAATGTTCAGCCAAGTACGGGCGTAGATGAAGACGGAATTCATGTGCCCAAGAATAAACAATGACAAAAATACACCGGATGCAATTTGAAACATTTGGTAACGGTCGGTTGATGTTTCGGTCCCTGTCCATACCAGGCGCAGACCACCAAATACCTGAAATAACATGGCAGCTACCAAAAAAGGCTCAATGAATTTCGCTCGATACACTGTTCGACCAATATCCATTACTGCGGCATGAAATTCGGGGCTGATAAGAGCAAGCAGATGGTTAAAAATATGAAAAAGAACGTACAACGCTACAATTGTGCCGCTTATGCCGTGAGCTACCCGCAGGCGTGAAGACCTAGGCGCATGTTGCGAAATAACAGAATCACTGCGTCGAGAAACCAGATATCCAAACAGCAACCATGCCGGTGTCCAGATCCATGTGTCGGGTACTTTACTGCCGGCCATGTAGGTCAGAACGCCGAAGAATACATACGTGGTTGGCGCAGTCACTGCCAACAAGGCAAATCGTCGCGCGCGGACGAGCGCAGCGAATAGCACTGCATCATGTTGCCGGCGACCTGCAATCATCAGATTAATCAGCGGCACAGCGAATGCTGCAATCAACAGCAAGCAAGCCACCAGGGTATCGCTAGTGGATATTTGAGCGCCGATGTCGGCAGAGGCGGAGGGTGTGACACTCCAGTGAAATGCGTCGAGTATATAAGGATAGATAGCGGCAGTTGCGGCCGATATCCACACGGTTATGTTTGCATCAATTGACTGCTTGCTGCTGCGTTTCATTAGTCACTTTCATGTTTTGCATGAAGTTAGTATTGAGAGATTAACATGGAAGCCGGGCAAAAAATTCAGACGCGGACCAAATGGAATGGGAGTGTTTTCCTTTCTATATCCTATCGCCCCAAAAGCAGTAGCATGGAAAAGTAGGAAATCAAACCGAGAGGCACCCATGAAACGACTGCTGGCCATTGCTGCATTGATCGCATTTTGCGGTTCACCGTGCTTTGCGCAACCACAAATCGATTACTCCAAATTCGAGATCAAGACCACGGATCTCGGCCATGGCCTCTACCTGCTTAACTGGCAGGGCGGCGATTCGCTGTTTCTCGTTGGCGACGACGGTGTGCTGCTGGTGGACACAGCCGTCGCGCAGCTCGGCGACAAGATCAAGCTGGCAATTGCGCGCGTCAGTCCCAAGCCAATCAAGTTCGTCATCAACACGCATGCGCATGCTGATCATTTCGGCGCGAATGAAGCGATGGCGAAGACAGGCGCGCTTATCATAGGCCACACTCTACTGCGTGAGCGCATGGCGAAGGGCCAGTACCTGGCAGCATTCAACCAGACCATCCCGCCGTCGCCGCCGGCCGCGTTGCCGGTACTCACCTACACCGACACCATGACCATTCATTTCGGCGACGAGACAGTTGAGTTGATCCACGTACCTTCAGCGCATATGGACAACGACACGCTGGTACATTTCAAACGCGCCAATGTCATTCACGCCAGCGGCACCATCGGCGGTGACGGCGGCTATCCATTCTTTGACATGTCAGGCGGCGGTTCGCTGGCCGGAACCATAGTCGCGGAAGACAAGATGCTGGAGCTAGCAGACGCCAACACCAAAATCATCGCCGATGAAGGTGAGCCTGCGAGCACGAAACTGTTGAAGGCATCGCGTGATGCGCTCGTCATGATTCGCTCAAGGGTGCAGAAGCTGATCGACGAGGGCAAGGACGAAGCCCAAACGATTGCCGCCAAGCCGAGCAAAGACCTCGATGCCCAATGGGTACATCAAGGCAATATGTCCGGCGATGCCATCACGCGTATGGCCTTTCAATCATTGAAGAGTAGTCACTGATCATCAAAGCTGGCGAAACATTTTTCGAAGAAACAGGCGCCCTGCACTCTGGCAAACGGATCGTTGCCCGCATCGCCGTTCCACTCATACTCGGCACCGTTTGCGATGCCCTTGGCAATAGCACGTCCATAGATACTTTCAACCAATCCAAGCGCCATATCGGTTCCAGCCGAGACACCGGACGAGGTCGCGTACTTGCCGTCGATGACCCAGCGAGCATTGCCTTGCCAATCAACGTTAGCCTCCTGGTTGATGGCGAACTCGAAGGCGCGTTTGTTGGAGGTAGCCTTATGGCCATTCAAAATTCCAGCCTTGGCCAGTACTGCCGATCCTGTGCAGACCGACGTGGTCCATTGCGTTCCCTTATCCTGCTCACGCAGGAAGTCGAGCATGACGAGATTGTTGACTTCCCTGCGCGTGCCACCGCCGCCGGGAATCATGAGAATGTCGAATTGTGGCGCATTCTCAAACGAATATCTCGCGATGGTCTCTATGCCTTGACTCGATCGTACTGGACCGCCGTGCTCGGATACCATCACGACTTCATAATCCGGCAGACGTCCCCACATCTGCACAGGGCCAAATACATCCAGAGTTTCGAAGCCCTCGAAGATCACGATGCCGATTTTCTTCGGCTTAGGCTGACGATCAGCGGTTGATGTTACTTGCACGTTTTGGGCTGGCGCGGCTTGAATGGCAGAACTCGCAGCATATGGTTGTGCCCCTGAGGTTTGCGCATACGTGGTCGCAACGGATACAAGCTGCAGCGTAGCGCCAAGCAATAGCAGGCTTAATGTTTTCATACTTATCTCGTCCCCAGTGAATTTTAGACCAGCACATTTGCCTGCTGTCAGCGGGAGATAACTTATGAAAATACAGGCCCTCTTAACAATGTGACCAATTGTCGCACTTGGAGTATTGTCGGTTGGAGGTGCGCTTGATAGCAGCTGTGCAAGCCCTGTTGGTGGATGAGATTCTGCCGCAAGCGCCATACCGCCAGTGGGTGCTGAACTCACAGCGTCGGTTGGTGGCGCCGTAGCGAACACTATCAAAAAAAGACAGGTGTCGAAGCCCGAAACATGAGGCATCTTGCTCGCGTCTTTCATTCGGGGAATAGCAATGGCTACCAGCAACTCTGGACAAGCAAAGTCCTATCATTCCGTGCGACCGGGACGCCGACAGATACTGCAGCCCGGCGACATCCGCCGCTTGGTCGGGTTTGCGTTTACCATTCTGATCGTCGTACCGCTTTGCGCCTGGCTGCTGGGCGGAGCCGATGGTTGGGACCGGGTCAGTTGGCGCCCGGGCCTGAATCTGGCGGCATTCACCGCAGCGCCGCTGGCCACGCAAATGCACGCCATTTTCATTCTCACCATGGTGGCAACAGGCTGGAGCATGCTGGCGCTGCCCAAGGGTGATCGTCGTCATCGCATGTTGGGCTGGACATGGGTTGGCGCTATGACGCTGATGGGGCTTACGTCGATGGCTGTGCCACACGGCAACAGCTGGGTGGCGGCTTATGCGGGCGGCGGTTCGGCGCGGGTGATATTGGACGCATTCAGTTCAGCATCAGGAGGCACGGCCCCACAAGAGGTGCTGGTCTTGCGCTGAAATATGTTGCTGTGCGGTCAGCAGCGCCTGCGCCGGGGACTGCTCCTCAAAAGCCAATTACCCTGAGCGATGAGTTTCCGAACTCACTACTGTTACCACCCGGGTCATCTTTCAGCTAAGAGCTGTTTATTTGGCTTGCCAGTTCGCTGCTTTCGCTTTTACAGCTTTAATTACAATTGGCATGCCATGGGATGGCGCCAGGAAGATATTTGCGCGCCTGCCTACGGTAACTTTCACTAACGGATCAGCAACAAACTCCACACGTTGCAATAAAGTGGCCATGATGATTTTTATTTCGTAGTGCGCAAAGGCTGCTCCTATGCAGCGTCTTGTGCCACCGCCATAGGGAATGTATTCGGTTGTGCTATAGCGCTTTTCCATAAAGCGTTCTGGCTTGAAAAGTTCAGGCTCAGCAAAGACAGCAGGGTTGCGATTGGCGAGATAAGTACTGACGAAAAGCATAGCGCCTGCTGGAATTTCATAAGCGCCCAAGCGAAGTGGCTGCTTCACCAGTCGCGGTGTTCCTGTCGCCACAGGATAGAGGCGCAGGGATTCTTTGAGGATGGCATCAAGATATTCCAACTGAGAAAGTTGTGAGATTTGCAATGGCTTGCCCTGTGTCACGCGGCTCAGTTCATCACGCACACGTTGTTCAGCTTGCGGATTGTTGAGCAGGAAATAAAAGACCCAGCCAAGCGCAGAGGTTGTAGTTTCATGACCTGCCGGGAGCACGGTAACCATCTGATCGCGGAGTTCCCAATCATTGAGCGCCGATCCATCATCATGACGAGCAGCCATCAGCAAGGACAAAATATCAGTACGATCTGGGGTGTTACTCGCTCGTCTGTCTGCAAATTCAGCAAACAAGAATTCATTTAATTCGTGCAGCGCTTGAGTCAGTGGATACCAAGGCAGCAATTTCCCTGGCTGAAAGCGCATGCTGCCCACGTTGAATTTCTTGAGGGCCATGGCCATCATTGTTTGGGCGCTGGAAGGCTTTATGGCGAGAAACCCCGAAGCAGGCTTGCTCAAGGCATTGCTGAAGTTGGTGAGTAAGCTATCCAGCTGGTTAAATTTCACGCTCTCAGTCACACCGAAAATGGTTTTGATAATGACCTTTTGTGTGAGTTGGTGCATCTCATCCAAAACGGACAAGTGTTTACCAGCTTGCCAGCGATCAAGCATTTGCTCCGTAAGTGTCGCAATTGTTTCACCATAAGCTTGCATTCGCTCACCGTGAAAAGGCGGTAATAATAATTTGCGTAGCTTCAGGTGGTTAGCACCATCTTGCAGCATCAGCGAATTTTTGCCTGTGAGGGGCTCCAATAGATAGTTGGCTTCTCCGCCGTGCAACACGTCTGGATCGGCAGTGAATATGGCTTTGATGTGTTCTGGATTGTGAACAACAATAAACGGCGGGCTAAAGGGTAGGCGCAAAGTAAAAATATCGCCGAATTTAGCGGTGCACTGGTCCATCCATGACGGCGTATTTCTGAACCAGTGATAGCTCTGGATAAAAGAGGGAAGTTTTGATCCTGGTGGCAGCTTAGCCATTGCCTGCTCCTCCCAAATAAAAGTCGACCAACGCAGCAGCAGTTTTTTTCGAAGGTGCTTTGGCAGGATTTTTCAGAAAAGAGAAAAAAGCGAAAATCAAAGTCAACTCGAGTTGTACTGCCAATAAAGGAACCGGGATATCAGAACGCAAATCTCCTTGTTTTACACCCTCGGCAATGATGCGCATGACATGCGCATGCTGTCCGGAGTCCGTTTCGCTCAGCATTTTGTCGTTGTGCAAGTGCTGAAAACGAAAGCGGATATATATCGAAAAATACTCACTGTGCGTGTAAAGGTCCGGCGCGTTGGCTTCGATAAGCGCTTCCAGTCGCTTGCGAGTTGAAGCATGGCGACTCATGATTTTATCGACAACAGCCACCTTCTCTTTCGCTTTATTGCGGAAAAAACCTGCCAATATGGCTTCCTTGACCGGGAAGTAGCGATAAAGCGTGGCTTTAGTGATATCTGCCTTCTCGGCAATGCTCTCCATGGTGACTTGATCAAAGCCATGCAGGTCAAAGGAGTTCATCGCCGTCGCAATAATTCGCTGATACAAATCTTCCCTTTTGCGATCTCGACGACTCGTTAATTGTTGTTCGGGTGGTTTGGCTGGCATGGGTTTCCCAAGGTTATGAAAAGCCAGGAATTGAACAAAAATACATTTCGCACAAAAGTATACAGCGTATATTAATATACGACGTATACCTAATAAAACACAAGCAGCAAGGCCCACCACATCCACGAGATGACTGTTTGCACGTATCCCGGGCTGACTTTCGGTAAGAGGAGGCTTATGCTTCCCACACCCTAACGACCCCTGTTGGATGTATTCATGAAACTGATACTGACCGCTGCTCTCATCGCCCTCACGCTGCCCTTGATGGCTGCCGAGCCCCAGGCTGGCAGGCCGCCCGCGCGCCCGCCCAACGCCGATACGATGGTGGTGAAATTCAAGGCAAAGCCCGGCAAGAGCGCGGAAATGAAGGCCTTCTGGCTTGAGATGCAGAAAGAAGTGGCGCACAGCGAACCCGGCAACGTGCAGTATGACCTGCTGGTCATGGCGGGAGATCCAGACATTTACGTGATCATCGAGCGTTACAAGGATGCGGCCGCCGTTGCCGCACACGGCCAGAGCGACAAGGCAAAGGCAATGTTCGCCAAGCTCGGTGAGCTGATGGAGGGCGCCCCCCAGGCCGACTACCTGCAGCTGGTCAGTTCGAAGAAGTAGGAACGCCGAAAGATCCGCTGTGCGAAACCGCAGGGATCCAGAAGGTCTAAGTAAACGGCGCAGCCTCAAAACTGCGCCGTTTTGCTATTTGAAGATCACCTGCCTGA